>NZ_JAUBSD010000002.1:0-104024 GCF_036704575.1 Microcoleus sp. K5-D4 | reverse complement strand
ACCGACGCCGACGCCTGCACCTGTACCGACGCCGACGCCTGCACCTGTACCGACGCCGACGCCTGCACCTGTACCGACAGATTTGGTTTGCCCTGAGAACTTCCCCAGAATCGCTACTCCCAATGAGCCCGGCACTTCTTCAGCGGGTAATGTGATCAATGGCCCTAACGGCGACGATACGATCTTGGGTAGTGTCGCCAATGACTCTATCTTAGGGTTGGGCGGCAACGATTTGATCTTTGGTCGAGGGGGCGGCGACTACATCAATGGCAATATTGCCAACGATACTGTCTACGGAGGCATCGATAGCGATACTCTCTTCGGTGGCAAAGGCTTTGACCTGATTTTTGGCGATCGCGGTAACGATACGATGTATGGCAATCGTGGCAACGACTCTCTTTCTGGCGACGAAGGCAATGACTTATTGTACGGGGGCAAAGCCGAGGACGTAATTTTGGGAGGCGCTGGCGACGACGTGCTAATTGGGGATCAAGGCAATGACACTCTCTGTGGCGGCGAGGGTAACAATACCTTAATTGGCGGCAGCGGCGATGATTTGCTCTTTGCTGACACCGGCGATGACTTGCTCTTTGGTGGTCTTGGCAGCGATACCCTCGTCGGCGGCAGTGGCAGCAATGGCTTTGTCTTGTCAGCGGGCGGAGGAATTGACACCATTATCAACTTCACCGCAGGAGTTGATTCGATCGAGTTGGTGGGAGGCTTGGACTTCAATCAACTGTCATTGACCGAAACTAATGGCTCGACGGCGATCGGGCTTGCTAACAGCGACCAGATTTTGGCTATAGTGACGGGCGTGCAGCCGAGCCAGTTATCAGCTCAGAGTTTTAGCTTGTTGGTTTAGTCCGCAGATTAAACTCGGCATTTGAAACCGAGCATACACTTGCGTGTCGTCCCAGCAGAGAGGGACTACCCGAAAGCAGAGCCTCTAAACCCATGTTTAGAGGCTCTGCTAAAGAAGGGGAACCAATTCCGTTCCCCTTCTTTGGTCAAATTTGTTCGAGATACTTCAGCAAGTCGGCCATTTCTTGCGGACTCGGTTGAAACTGCGGCATTGGTGGGGTTTGCCCGCTGGTGACTTGCCGGATCAGATCGAATTCGGATTTGCGCTCGGACACTCCGTGCAAGTTGGGCCCGACTTGACTGTCTGAAACGGAGATGTGACACCCCGCACAGTTCATTTGAAAGATGGCGGAACCCTGAAACGGGTTGCCCGTTAGGGATAGTACGCTTTTGACGTAAGGATCGGCGACTTGAAATTGACGTATTGTGAGAATCGTCAACATGATGGCAAGCAACACCGCTAGCGCAAATATGGCAAGTCGCTCGATCGGGTTTTTAATTTCATTCCTGGCAAGTTGGTTATTCAAAGGAGTTCAATTAAAAATAGTATCTACAAGAAAATTTATTTCTCATAACATAGCTTAATCGTTCGCAGCGGGGAGAGCAAGCTCTGAGACCCACGGAAGGCTGCTTTTGGGAAAATTCATCTGTATAAGTGCTGGTAATATTAAAAATAGGTTGTTAAATCTTAACGTTAAGGAGCTCTCATGGTAGAACCGCTACTTTCAGGTATTGTTCTGGGTCTAATCTTTGTTACTCTGGCGGGGCTGTTTTTTGCTGCTTATCAGCAGTACAAGCGCGGCGATCAGTTGGGTATCAATAAGTAAAAGGGGTCTACAGTCCCTAACTCAGGCTGTCAGGGGGAGGGGGAATTGGGCATGGGGCATGGGGCATGAATCTACCTACTGACTTCTTCCTTCTTCCCTCTTCCTTCTTCCATCCGTTACATCCGTTACCGAATCCGTTGCCGAACTTCCCTCTTCCTTCTTCTCGACATCCGTTACATCCGTTACCGAATCCGTTGCCGAACTTCCTTCGTTAAAGATATCGATCGAGAATAGCAGCAGTTTCCAGGCCTGTTTTTTCCCAGCTAAATTGTTTTGCTCTGGCTAAACCGAGCTCCCGCAAGTGCGATCGAACTTTGGCATCGACTGCAAGCTGGTGCATAGCAGAGGCAATTTCCTCGACGCTGTAGGGGTTTACTAATAATGCTGCACCCCCAGCCACTTCGGGCATTGAAGACAGGTTAGAGGTGATGACAGGAGTGCCGCAGGCCATTGCTTCGAGCACGGGGAGTCCGAATCCTTCCCAAAGACTGGGAAAAACCAGCGCGATCGCTTGGTTGATGACTTTGGGCAAGTCGGCTGCGGGGAGGTAATCTAGGAATTTTACTCGATCGACCAATCCCAATTCTTGAACCTGCGCCTTCAGCAGCGGCGTATAGCGTTTGTCTTCCGAACCGGCTATCCACAATTCGTATTCGGAATTATGATGCAAAGCAGCAAACGCTGCTACCACTCGCTGCACGTTTTTATAAGGATTGTGGCGGCCGATATAAAGAAAATAATTGCTTGTTGGTAAGTCTAGAAAACGGAAAAAACTGGTATCATATCCAGGGAAAATTGGCGTAATTAAATTAGTAGGAATCTTGCAAAAATTAGCGATATCTTTGGCAGTTGATTCAGAGTCGCAGATGACGTGTTGAGCCTGCCGCAGCACTTGGGGAATGTAGTAGCGGTGGTAAGGTGTCAGAGGATCGAAGCGACGGGGAAATCGCAGCGCTATTAAGTCATGTACTGTAATTATATAGCGGCAACCTGCAAATAAAGGAGCTTCGGGAATTGGGGAAAATAACAGGTTAGATTTTAGCTGTTTGTAAATTTTTGGGAGTTGGGTTTGTGTCCACAGCAATCGGTTGATGTGTCCTTTGGTTCCTTGTTCTGGTGTTAGGTTTTCGGGGATTTGGTAGCAGTTGTTATTGGGAAAATTTTTGGCTGTTAGTAATGTGGGATTGAGGGATTTTAGGTGAGGAAATAGGTTTTTGGCGTAGATGGCTAAGCCAGTGGGTTTTGAAATTAGGAAAGAGAGGTTGATTAGTAAGTTAGATTGGGAATTGGGCATGGGATAAGATGTAGATTGCGGTTTTTTGGTGGGAGTTTTTTTAACCGCAGAGGGCGCAGAGGACGCAGAGAGGAGAAAGGAAGAGAGGAGAGATTTAAAGATATTGTTGTAATATGTTGGCGGTTGCTTTTCCGGTTTTGTTCCAACTAAATTGAGATGATCTGGCTAAACTAGCAGTTTTTAAGTTCGATCGCACTTTTGAATCTGTGGCTAGTGTTTGCATGGCTTCGGCTATTTCTCCGACGCTGTAAGGATTGACTAATAATGCGGCATCTCCGGCTACTTCTGGCATCGATGACAGGTTGGATGTGATGACGGGTGTGCCGCAAGCCATTGCTTCTAAAATTGGTAAGCCGAATCCTTCCCAAAGTGTAGGGAAAACTAGGGCGATCGCCTGATTCATCAGTACGGGCAATTGAGAATAGGGAACGTAACCGAGAAACTTTACCAAAGATTGTAAACCTAATTGTTCAACTTGTGCTGTCAACTGCGGTGTGTAGGCATTGGGAGGCCCTGCTAGCCACAATTCGCAATTTGCGCGATCGGGCAAACTAGCAAATGCAGCAATTAATCTTTCTAAGTTTTTGTAAGGATCGTGTCTACCTGTATAAAGAAAATAATTTTTGGCGGGCAAGTCGAGATATCTAAAATTAATATTATCGCAAGCTAGGGGAATTGCGGTCATCTTTTTAGGCGAAATTTGGTAAAATTTAGCAACATCTGCCGCCGTTGCTTGAGAATCGCAAATAATGTGTTCTGCTTGTCGCAAAACCTGCGGTATGTAGTAGCGAAAATAAGCTGTTAATCTAGAAAACCGTCGGGGAAATCGCAAAGGAATTAAATCGTGAACTGTGACGATGTAGCGGCAGCCGGAATACAAAGGTGCTTCTGGAATTGGGGAAAATATCAGGGTAGACTGTAATTTTTGGTAAAGTTTAGGTAATTCAAACTGAGTCCACAGCAGCCTGTTAATTTGTCCTTTCGGGCCGCGATTCGGTGTCAGAGTGTCGGGGATTTGATAGCAAGTATAATTGTCAATTTGCTGGGAAGCGAGTAATGTTGGTTCTAGCTGTTGCAGTTGCGGGAAAAGATTAGCGGCGTAAGTCCCGATTCCCGTTGGTTCGGGTGTTAAAAAGGACAAATTGATTAACAGTGAATTAGACATGATTTTAGAGTTCCGGCGACTGGAAGTCGAGACTACACATACAAAGTCCGCCTGCGCGGACTGAAAAAAACGGTAATAAAATCGACTTTGATATTAGTCTTATGCAAGAGGACTTTAGCTTTTGGTTAGGGGTTTTAAGCCCTGGTGGACTATTTAATTAGCCTTTAAGTTCGATCGAGCATTTGAGCTATATCGGCAGGATTTGGCAGCCGAATTGTAGCATACTCTTGGTGAAGAATATCAAAAAAACTATTGACTTTTTTCTCAAAATGTGCAATTCTAAAGTTCTGACTGCGTTGCTGTGCACCAGCTTGAAGTTCTGCTAGCAAATCAGGATTAACAATTAGTTGATGTGAATGCTGGCACAGTTCCTCAACGGTATTGAACACAAAGCCCGATCGCCCATGTTCGACAATTTCCGGTTGGCCGCCACCGTTGAAAACAATCGGAGCACAACTATTTTGCATTGCTTCTACAGTCGCCATCCCGAAATGCTCAAATCTTTGAGGATTGACTTCACCCAAACCGCAGCCATGCCAAAATATACTTGCTCTAGCATAAAGTGATTTTACCTCATCAAAGTCAACATTGACTTTGAGCTCGATCGCCCTTGAATCTTGCTTCAATAAATTCTGAACAGTCTTTAAATAAGGATTTTTCGGAATGCTGCTGCCAACCAAAATTAGTCGCCATCCTTGAAAATCTTCGGGATAATCTGCTAGCAAACTGCGGAAAGCTTTAATTAGTTCAATTTGCTTTTTTGTTCCCCCAGCTTCAAACTGTCCCACAGCTAAAATGATGTTTTCTTTCGGCACTTTAACTGTTGCCATTTCCACGGGGGGATAAAGCAGAAAAGTTGGCTGTAGGTTCCAGCGTTTCTCCAACCACTTGACGGTAAATTGACTGTTGACAATAATGAAAGTGTAATCATCGACAGCAAAGTGACGGTTGCGGAAGGTATTGGGAAAGTGGCAGAAAAATACTGAGATCGGCGACAGTGGTTTTACTTTTTCCAGTTGGTTCGCATTGATAAAAATATCGTAGTTTTTGCTTTCTCTGGCAATTTCATCAAAGGGATTTTCCATATCTTCTACGATGATGCTGGAATCGATGCACTGCATTCCGCGTTTCTCGTAAAACGCCAAGGGCATAATTTTAATTTTGCATCCTGAAAGGTTGAGTCCGTACCACGATTCTAAGTCGGAAACAGCAACTGGTTTGTTGGCGATAAAAGTAATGTCAAATTCATTTTGTAGCAGCGAGGCGAGGGTAGCGACGTATTTTTGACCGCCACCAATAAAATGCAGTCCGTGATCGTAAATGGCGATCGACATTTTGCGATCGCCCCGAACCACCTGTAAGCGAGACAAAATGCGATCGATCTTCATCCGACTGTAAATCACCGCCAACTTTTCCGACAACTGTGGCAATACTGTTTCGATGATTTCTGGTTTCTGATAATCTAGCAGTTTTTTAATCGCTACAAATAAACTCTCGAACAGCAAATCGTACTGCTTGTTAGTAAAAAAATCCGAAGTATGAATTCCTTTGACTAATTGCAACGGTTCATGTTTGGCTAAATACAAAAACCGATTGCGGTTGCAGAAATACTCGGTAAGTTTGCTGCCTTTACTCGAACCCCTATACTCGTGATGGGCGATAGCTGCGGGAGTATAAAGCATTTTCCAACCGCGTTTGTGGCAGCGTTTAGCAAACTCTACATCCTCAAAATACATCACAAAATCTTCATCTATTGGCCCGACATCTTCGAGACATTTCCTGCGGAAAAGCACCGCTGCCCAACAAAGCCCTTCGACTTCCCGTTCTGTATCGTACTGTCCCGAATCTTTTTCGGCAAAGCCGACATCTTGCCAATAAAAGTTAGGTAATTGCTGAATACCAGCGCTGTTAATTCGCCCGTCTTTAAACAGCAATTTGCCGCTAGTCGCACCTACTTCTTTATTAGTTTCTAGCCGTTTTACAAGAATCTCTAACCAGCGACTGTCAAGGGTAGCATCGTTATTTAGAAACCCGATATATTCGCCTTTTGCTTCGCTGATGCCGAGGTTGAGGGCTTTAGCAAAGTTGTTGGCGGAGTTGACAAAAATCCGAACTTTGGGAAATAGTTCGCACAGGGAATTAACGGAATCGTCTTGAGAACAATTATCAATTACAATTAAATCGAGTTGCGATTCGGGATACGCAAGTTTTTGTAGAGATTTTAAGCAATCTTTCGTGTGGCGCAGACCGTTATAGTTGACTATAATTAACGAACATATGGGCAGTGTGGTCATCTTTGATGCTTTATTTTTGTCGATCGAGCAATTGAGCGGTAATCTTCTCTAAAATAGCAGTATGTTGCTGCTGCACTGCTTTAATTTGCTCTATTTCAGACTGAAAATTTGCGATCGCTCTTTGTTGAGTCTCAAGCTGTGCTGTAACTTCGGGATATTCGCTGCTGAATTCCGATTCAATTTTTTCAAAGAGAGTTTGTTGATTTTCTTGCAATTTTTGCAATTGTGTGCTTAATGTATGCACCACCCGCGTATTAGCAAAATTGTAAATTACTTGTCGTTCGAGTACGGGTCTGAGCAATTTTCGGACTATTTTCCTAACGACGATGACTGCGGAACCGAGTCGCCTTTGGTAAGAGGTAATGGGGATGTTATAAATGTCGAAACCTGCCTTTAAAAGGGCGATATCTTCATCATCTTCATTTTGGGCTATCGTACTATTTTCTGTTCCCAACAGCGACAGCTCAGCTATACCAATTCGCGGCTCCAAAGTTTGCCGCAACTTATGTATTATCTGTTGAGTTGGTATTTCTTCGTACTCCAAACTTTCCTCTCCTTGAGATAACTTACTATGACTTAATTATGGAACAGACATCTTTGCTGTTGCAATCATTGTAACTAATTGTGAACAGGCAGCTTTGCTGTGTGAATAATTGTAATTAATTGTGGAACAGGCCCGAAAGCCTGTTCAAGGGCAGGCAGGATGCCCAACCCCTATTCCCCACAAAACAATTTATTTCTTGCTAAATCAGGATTATTGCTTCCGATATTGGCAATATCTCAATTTAAGCTATAGCAATCCTAAATCATTTGTGATTTTCTTACTCCCTCCCCGAACCTGCGGGGAGGGTTGGAGTGGGGTAAAAAGTTTACGACTCCTGCAAGGATTGCTATAACTCAATTTGACTGTCATCACCAATCATAAACCGCAGAGCTTTTGGACGAGCCGGCGCATTGGTGAGTTGAGCTCGCTGCCCGATCACGCTGTCAACAATTCGCTGGTGAATGCCAACTATTTTCGCCCCTTGCAATATTACACTGTGTTCGATATCAGCATCAATCATCGTCACGCGATCGGCAATACTGCTGTAAGGCCCAATAAAGCAATTTTCAATGCGGCAATTTTCCCCAATTACCACTGGCCCGCGAACTGTAGAATTAATGATTTCCGTTCCTTCTCCTATTTGCACTCGCCCGATAATTTGACTTTTTGCATCTACTGTTAATTCAGTTGAAGCTACGATACGGCTATCTAAAATGATTTGGTTTGCACTGAGCAAATCGTCTTTTTTCCCCGTATCCAACCACCAGCCCTCTAAATTGCAGGCTTCTACGTGTTTTTCCTGATTGATGAGCTGTTGAATAGCGTCTGTAATTTCGAGTTCGCCCCGGGGCGAAGGTTGAATTTGATCGATCGCCTCGTGGATAGTAGGAGCAAAAAAGTAAATCCCCACCAGTGCTAAATTTGACGGCGGAACTTTGGGTTTTTCTACTAACTGCAAAACTCGTCCTTTCTCATCAACTTTTGCCACACCGAAAGCCGAGGGGTTGGAAACGGGACGCAGCATAATCAGAGCGTCTAGTTTCTGCGTGTTAAAAATCTCTAAAAACGGATCTAACTGATTTTCAATTAAGTTATCTCCCAAATACATAATAAACGGAGAATCGCCCAAAAACGGTCTGGCAACTTTTACCGCGTGAGCGAGCCCTGCCGGCTCTGCTTGCAAGATATAAGTAATTTTCGCACCGAAGCGAGATCCATCTCCTGTTTTCGTCTTCACCTCTTCCCCGGTTTCGGGACTAATAATAATCCCAATATCCGTAATCCCGGCCGCCACAATTCCTTCAATTCCGTACCACAGTATCGGCTTATTTGCTACAGGAACCAACTGCTTAGCACCCGTATAGGTGAGGGGACGCAAGCGTGTTCCTTTACCGCCAGAGAGGATGAGTGCTTTCATTGGGTGAACTCTGAGTTATGCTTTAGGGTTTGCGGTGCTGGCAAATATTGCCTGCACTTGTTCGCTCTCGTTGATTTTAAACCACCGCTACCCCGCTGGCAATAGTTGCAGTGTATCCTGACACAAATGATTTATTTTGCTCATACTTTTATAGTGCGGGAGGCAGAGAGTGTCAGAAACCAGGTTTATTGCCAGAGGAAGCAGTTAAAAGCTGAGTTTTTTGTCAACAAACCCCTTTCTTAATGTTGCAAGTGCGCCACTTCCGATTTAATTCCGTACCGTTTTAATAGCGGCCGTATCGGGCAATCAATCGACTACCACTATTGTTTTGATTTGTCAACCAAGCCCACATCTGATCGCCCAGACAAAAATGCCACCATTCGTTAGGATGTTGCTGAAAACCCGCAGCTATCATCGCATTTTTTAATATTTGCCTGCGACGGTGATATTCCTGTTTTTGCGGCTCCTTGCTATTACAAAAATAATCGGGATAAGAACGTTCTGATATTTCATCAATCGGAGAACCCATATCAATTTGCCGATTGTTTTCATCCACTAAAGTTATATCTAAAGCGGCACCTGTACTGTGAGGGGGAGGCGTTGCGCGATCGAGGCTCGGCACTGCCCAAAATTGATATACGTGTTCTATAATCACTTGGCGTTTGTCTTCGGGAACAGGAAATTCGCAGCCTTGAGCTAGGGCAATTTGATTAAAAGTATAATCTACCATAAATTGCTGGACTTCCACTGGCCGATAAGCGTCAAATATCAGAATTTTCCAATTTTGATAATTGTGCTGTAGCTCCGTTTGAGCGGCGATTAAACTATCTACAACTCCTTGTCGCAAATAGTAAGGCGAATCTGCTTTGCTATTGTGATAGGGAGCACCCAACTTTTGATAAGGGTGCGGCGTTTCAAAGACAAAATGTTGTGCTGGAATAGGGACTAAAGGTTCGCCGCATTCGTCGATAGCTATTTGCTGATATGGTTTCATATCAAGGTGTTACCCTACTTTATTATTACTGATGAAATACAATACTCGGTATATGCTTTTCACTGGAGTCAGCCGCGCGGCAAATAGCAAAGCAGCTAGAATATCCTCATGTTCTAAATCGTCATAGTCATCTATAATTTCTTTAGCATTCATACCAGAACTGAGAAGTCAAAAATCAGTTTTACTGGATATCACAGACGGCGAATACAGGGTTTTCCCTGACAGATATTTGGATCGAGTGTGATGCGCTGCCCAAGTTTTTTCCCTATTTTAGGAACAAATATTAAATATATCCTAACCTAAAGAGCGTAGCTTTCGATTGGTTTGTAGTAAGGACTTTAGTGCTTTCAATCTCCACCTAAAGTCCTAAAGTCCTAAAGTCCTTACTGCCAAAAAATCCTAACTTTGGCGGTAAGCAACTACCGCATAAAACGGATCGCCGCTTGGTATTCGCAGCATTTGCATAAAACTCGGCAAGTTAGGCTTGCGAACAATTACTTCCGGCTTGCTAAACCCGGGTATGTTCGCTCCTTTGACAGAATCAAAGTAACCCTTGACTAATTCTACCCGATCGCCCTCGGAACCTTCCCGCCAAGCCGCGATCGCCTTTTGATAAAACATCCGGTTGGAAAAGCTCATAATTGCTACGCCACTCGGCTTCAATATCCGGTGAATCTCGGCAAAAATCGCATCTGGGTGCTGCAAATACTGTACCGAAACGCAGTTGACAACGGCGTCAAACTCTGCATCCGGCAGTGGCAATTTGGGATTTGCGTTCAAATTCTGCACAAAATAATGATTCAGTCTGCGATTCTTTGCCAACTCGTCTTCATTCATGCCGTGCCCTTCTACATGGGCAAATTGCATCTCGTCGGGCAAGTGAGAAACCCAACTGCTCATCATATCAAATATCCGAGTATTCGGTTTCAGCCGTTCCCGATATAAATCGGTGAGTTGCTGAATGAATCCATCGTCTACGTGAGTCACAAACCGGGGAGCGGAATAGAACAAATTGTCGTCGGTGTCGTCTAACTTAGTGCGTTGGTCGGCTGGAAGCAACATAAATTCTGATCGCGAACTAGATTTACTCTTTCTAGTTTAAGAACAATAAGAATTGTTAACATATCCGGCAGAAGGCGGATTCCCGCTTTTAGCGTAGCATTCGATCGCCAAAAAACCGACTTGCACCCTTTGGGGCTTGTGGCAAGAAGACGGTTTGCCGACTTCCAGCATTGGCTACAAACTGCAACAGGTAAGCGGGACGCTGACAGGCGCGATCGATCGCACGGAAGAAAGAGGCCTGTTCCGCCGAGAGAGAGACACTCGCATTTGGCGCATTTGACTGACAAACTCCGGTACACAACTGCAAGACGTATTGCCCCCGCAGGTAGCTGAAATCCGAGATCGACCTGTCGAGGGCTTTTAACAGGCCGATTGAGAACTCTTTTCTCAACTGATTGATCGGGCGATCGTCAATCTTTCCTAAACCGACAAATCAATCTTTTGAGTGAAGCGCAGCAGCCTCAACCTCCAGTACATTACAAATAACCGTAAAATACTAGCCACTCTTAAAAAAAGCAGTACAACTTTACTACACAAATATCAGCGCACCCGCCGCCGGACAAATCGCTTGCAAATCCTTTAAATTCGGGCAGCGCGTGCAGCCGGCAAGTCCGTTAATGGCGATGATCAGTAACGATTTGTGGGTAGTTGCTAACTTCAAAGAAGCGCAACTAGCAAACATGAAACCCGGTTAAAAATTAGAAATCAAATTAGATTCTTTTGGGGGTCGCAATTTTGAAGACCGTCTCGATAGTTTCTCCCCTGCTTCTAGCGATCAATTCTCCTTATTGCCTTCCGATAATGCTACGGGTAACTTCACCAAAGTTGTGCAACGGGTTCCGGTAAAATTTGTGTTTGGTGCCGAAAGCATTAAAGGCTATGAATCACGGATTGCACCGGTGATTTCGGCTACAGTAAATGTTGAATTGAAATGAGGAAAGGCACGACACGGATACACGGATGAATTTAGGAGTCGGGGATTTGATTGGGTTCGGTTAAGGGCGATCGCTCTTGCAATATCATCTTAGAAAGTTAGGGATATGGTAGTGAGAACTAAACCGAAATCTCGTTCACAAGCTCGAACAGGGGTTGTTGCTTTGTGATGAGTGGCGATCGATTCAAATAGGAAAAATATTGCCAACAAAACAACTCTATGGTATACTAGAAGATTGTGAATATTAATCAAAAGTAAAGTAACAAGCCGGGAGAAATCAAAATGACACAGCAAACCCTGCACGGAACCAGCCGCAAAAGAAAAAGAACATCCGGTTTTCGCGCCAGAATGCGTACCGCAACTGGTCGATTGGTAATCAAAGCTCGCCGCAGCAAAGGTCGCCACCGCCTAGCAGTCTAGCACTGCATCAAGGTTGAGAGGCCTCCACGATCGCCCTACGCCATGTTGCCCGATACAAACCGACTTAAGCACCGAAAAGACTTCAGCGCCGTATACCGCAAGGGAATGCGCCGTAACTCGGCTCATTTCAGCTTAAGAGCTCTGCGTAAACCAAAAAGCGTCGAATTAAGCAAACCGACAGCCGAGAAATCCTTGCAGCCGACTCGCACAGGCATTTCTATCAGCCTGAAAGTCAGCAAACGCGCTGTAGTCCGCAACCGGATTAAGCGTCAGATTCGGGCAGCTTTGCGACAGCTATTGCCCCGATTAAAATTCGGGTGGGATTTAGTAATTGTCGTGCGTCCGATCGCACAAGAGTGCAATTATGCAGAAATTCTGCAAGAATTAGAGCAGTTGTTGGTAGAAGCCGAGGTACTAGATGGGAATTCGAGAGGAAGTATATTATGAAGGCGGCCCCGCGCCGGGAGACTTGATCCTCAATTTACTCCTGGGGCTGACTGTGGTGGGAATCCCCCTAGCAGTAGGAGCAATTGTCCGGGCTCTGTGGCTGCGCTACCGGATCACGAGTCGCCGAGTCTCGGTAACTAGCGGTTGGATGGGGGGCGATCAGACAGACGTTATCTATTCAGATATAGTCAAAATCGTCACAGTACCACGCGGTTTTGGGACTTACGGAGACATGGTGCTCACCATGAAAAATGGCAGCCGCTTGGAACTCAGAGCTATGCCGAAATTTCGAGCAATGTATGACTACATTAACGAAAAACTGCCCATAGCCGCTCAAAAAGCAAACGCGGCCCAAGCTAAATAACCGAACAGCTTCGCCCTAAAATCAGGGTAAAGTGAGTGCGATTATTGGCAAACTCATTAAAACAAACCCGCAGACCGGGCGGTCGATCGACGGGCAATGTCCTAAGATAGAGACAAAACCCTAAAAATTGAGGCGGCTCGCCTTCAGCGGGTAAAAATAGTTCTCAACAGCAAACATAGAGCACCTAAATTAACTCAAAGCGAATGGATTTCGGTATCTCGTTTCTCTCCAACAACCTCATGCTCCCGATCCTAGATTTTTTCTACGGGATCGTGCCAAGCTACGGTTTAGCGATCGTAGCACTGACGCTCGTGATTCGCTTTGCTCTTTATCCTCTCAACGCAGGCTCTCTTCGCAATATGCGGCGCATGAAAGTAGCGCAGCCGTTGATGAAAGAGCGAGTAGATCAAATTCAAAAACTCTATAAAGACAATCCTGCCAAACAGCAGGAGGAAATGAGCAAAGTATACAAAGAATTTGGCAATCCTCTAGCCGGATGCTTCCCGTTGGTGCTGCAAATGCCAGTGCTGTTTGCACTGTTTGCAACGCTCCGGGGTTCGCCGTTTTCTGACATAAATTACAGCGTTAACGTTCAAGTTTTGCCCAAAGAACAAATCGAAACTGTTCAACCGCAAGCTTTTGCTACACCGCCACAAAATATTTACGTCACAGGTACTTTTCATGCTCCTGTTGTGGGGGTAATTCCAGGCGGCGACAAACTCGCAGTCGGCGACACAACCAAGATTAATTTTCAAACCCCAGAGGGCAAACCTCTCAAAGTTTTAGCTGCAGAAAATAAGAGCGAAATCGACTTTGAACCAGGCTGGAAAGTCATCAAAGGCGAAGATCTGATCAAGGTAGATGAACAGGGAAACATCACGGCATTAGCGCCCGGTGAAGCCACAGTTCAAGGCACAATCCCCGGATTGGCTAGTAACAAAGGATTCCTGTTTATTGAGGCTCTAGGCCGCGTTGGCGCGATCGACTCAGACGGTACAATCCACTGGGATATTTTGGTAATGATCCTGGGCTTCGGCATCAGTTTGTACATCAACCAAACCCTTTCAGGACAAGCACAAGGGCCAAACGACAACCCCCAACAGGCTACAGTCAACAAACTGACGCCAGTCATATTTTCAGGGATGTTTTTGTTCTTCCCGCTGCCCGCCGGCGTGTTGATGTATATGCTGATTGCTAACATCTTCCAAACAGTTCAATCGTTTATTTTGTCGCGAGAACCGCTGCCCGAAAACCTGCAAAAAATAGTGGACGAAGCAGAGGCGAAAACCCAAAAAGAACAAGGATTAGATGCACTTCCCTTTGAGCCCAAGCGTTCTAAGAAAAAGGCTTGATTTTAACAACAATGAAAGACTCTCAAATGCAGCGCGGACAGGCATGGTTAGAAGAATTGCTACAACTGTCCGCAATTCCTTCAAAAGTGGTATGCGAACAACAAAAAGATTGCTATTGGATGACAATAGATGAAAGCAATCTGACTCCAGAACAAGTTGCAATCTTAGTCGGGCCAAACGGTAATGTAATAGATGCCATTCAGTACCTCTGTAACACGGTTCAGAATATAGGTCAGGAAGTAGAGGAGTCAATTCCTTATACAGTTGAACTAAATGGCTATCGCATCCGCCGCCAAGAGGAATTGCGATCAATGGCAGAGTACGCAGCAGATCAAGCCCGCTCCACGGGAGTGGAAGTTGAAATAAAATCGCTGTCTTCGGCAGAACGCCGTCAAGTCCACAGCTTTTTGAGCGAATGTGAGGATATAGAAACTTACAGTCAAGGACAAGAACCCGATCGGCGTTTGGTAGTGCGGCTGCGCTGACGCAAAAGAAGGAAGAAGGAAGAAGGAAGAAGTTAAAAATTAACTATTCCTTTTGACCTTTGAATTCAAGAAGTAGGAAGGCAAAAGATTATGGAGACAATTTATATCCCTCATCTACTCACAAAAACTGAGCGGAAAGAGGTCATTGATTTTGAAGAATTTATCCCCGATTTAGAAACTCTTACTCCGGTGCGAGGGCGACTGCAAGTGACTCACCAAGGGAATTATCTTGAGGTGAAGGCAAAAGCAGAAACAATTGTTACTCTCACCTGCCACAGATGCTTGAAACAATACAATCATCGTTTGGCACTCAACTCATCGGAACTAATCTGGCTCGAAGAAACAGCAAATCAAACAGATTCAAGTTCAGCAGAAATAGAAGTTGCTTTAGAAGATTTGGTGGAAAATTTGTCCCCAGGCGGCTATTTCTCTCCGGGCGATTGGGTGTATGAGCAAATGTGCTTGGAACTGCCGCACAAACAGATATGCGATACTGAATGTCCGGGAATTTCTTTAACTGATGATGCAAATACAGAAAGCTCCGAAACCGTCTCAGACAGTCGCTGGGCGTCTCTGGAAGCACTTAAACGGCAATTGCCTTAGTCAGTTGGCAGTGGGCAGTTGGCAGTGGGCAGTTGGCATTAGCTAATAAGAAATAACAAATAAAAAATAACAAATAACCACTGACAACTAACAACTAACCACTGACAACTGACTAATGACTATTTTTAGCGACGAGTTTGAACTACTGCTGCGATCGCGCTACCCCCTAATTTACATTCCGACACGGGAAGAAGAGCGCGTAGAAGCCGCGATCGCCCAAAGTGCCAAAAAACAAGGTTCTCGCGCCGTCTACATCTGGGATTTTGTTGATGGCTACCAAGGCAATCCCAACGATGTCGGTTTTGGCAAGCGCAACCCGCTGCAAGCTTTGGAATTTCTCGAAAAATTGCCCGCCTCCGCGCCGGCAATTTTTATCCTGCGCGACTTTCAGCGGTTTTTGGAAGATGTCTCGATTTCCCGCAAGCTGCGGAATTTGGCAAGACTCCTCAAATCTGTGCCCAAAAATATTGTCATCGTATCTCCTTTAATTTCGATCCCGGAAGACCTCAGCGAAGTGATGACTGTTTTGGAGTTTCCCCTGCCTGCGGCGGCGGAAATCAAAATTGAGGTAGAAAGGCTGTTAGGGGCTACCGGACAAGCCATTGAAGGGCGTTTGCTGGACGAAACAGTGCGCTCCTGTCAAGGGCTGTCGCTCGAACGAATCCGCCGAGTTTTGGCAAAGGCGATCGCCACCAGAGGCGAACTCCATCCCGACGACGCGGAACTGATTTTAGAAGAAAAGCGCCAAACAATTCGCCAAACTCAAATTCTGGATTTTTACCCAGCCCGCGAAAATATCTCCGATATCGGCGGTTTGGACAATCTCAAAGAATGGCTGCTGCGGCGCGGCGGTGCTTTTTCCGATCGAGCCCGCCAATACGGTTTGCCGCATCCCAGAGGTTTGTTGTTAGTGGGAATTCAAGGAACCGGAAAATCCTTAACAGCAAAGGCGATCGCCCACCACTGGCATTTGCCTTTGCTGCGCTTGGATGTCGGGCGCTTGTTTGCCGGCTTAGTCGGAGAATCGGAATCGCGCACCAGGCAAATGATTCAGCTAGCGGAAGCTTTGGCCCCCTGCGTGCTGTGGATTGACGAGATTGACAAAGCTTTTGCGGGATTAGACGGTAAAGGGGATTCCGGGACAACCAGCCGGGTGTTCGGGACATTTATTACTTGGTTGGCAGAAAAAACTTCGCCGGTGTTTGTGGTAGCAACAGCCAACAACATCCAGTCTTTGCCGCCAGAAATGCTGAGAAAAGGCAGGTTTGACGAAATATTTTTTGTGGGTTTGCCCAGCCAGGAGGAACGGCGGGCGATTTTTGAGGTACATTTGTTGCGGTTGCGATCGCACAGCATCAAAAATTACGATTTAGAGCGCTTGGCTTACGAAACTCCCGATTTTTCAGGGGCCGAAATCGAGCAAACTTTGATTGAAGCAATGCACATTGGGTTTAGCCAAAATCGAGACTTTACGACAGATGATATTTTAGAATCAGCTAGTCAGATGGTGCCCTTAGCCAGAACGGCTCAAGAACAAATCCAGTTTCTCCAAGATTGGGCCGCTGCGGGTAAAGCTCGCCTTGCTTCTAGGTACGGCAGTTTGAGCCGCCGGATTCAGGGGTAAGCTTTTGAAGTCAGTAGTCAGTAGTTAGTAGCCAGTTGTCAGTTGGCAGTTACCAGATTTTACTCAACATTCAGCAGTCAACACTCAACAGTCAACTTTCTGCCTTCTGCCTCCTGCCTTCTGCCTGACATCCGTTACATCCGTTACACAATCCGTTGCCGAACTTCCTTCATTTGCGGTTTTATGAACACTGTATATAGCGTTTTCAAATTTTTAGTAGGTTTTCTGCTCGCGATCGTCCTGATGGCAGGTGCTAGCGTGGCGGCTGCACTTTACTTTGCCGCTAAGCTAACTACTGTGCCCGAAAAACCTGTTTTTCCCAACGACAAAACAGCAGTTCAGGTTGCAGGCGCTGCGCCGAAGTCAACAGCCCAGGCTAGCCCTGTTTCTACATCTAGCGATGCCCCGTCTCCCAAACCGCTGGAACCGGGAGCTTACCGCGCGATGGTGACTCAGCCGATCGGCTTAATTCTCCGGGATACTGGTAGCCGAGACTCGAACCGCATTGGCGGTGTTGGTTACAAGGAAAAAGTCGTAGTTTTGGAAGAGTCGCCCGACAAAGAGTGGCAGCGAATTCGGATTGAGGATGACAATCGCGAAGGTTGGGTCAAAGGTGGCAATACTGAAAGAGTTGAGGGCGAATAAAACTTAGATAGTAATTAGACAACAAATATAACCTTTCTCAGTAACATGAGGTGCTCATAGGGCATAGGGCATAGGGCATAGGACTCGCCCCCATACCTCACCACGCTTGAGAACTGCTATATACTCATCTCATTGTGAGGGCAGCGAAGCAATCGCAGTGTGAAAATTGTTCACCAACGCCGGGTTTTTTCCTGCCTGCCTGTTGCCAAAATAGCTATATACACATTTATCACAAAAAGTCAAGTTAAATTTATTTTCGATATTTGGGATTGCAGTTTGATGTGCTGAGAGTGCGGGTGCGATCGCCCCTGCAAAATCCTGAATTTGACATAAAAGCCCAGCAGACAAAAGGTTTCAAAAGCTAAAACTCAACAGAAAAACTCGAAAATACATAATCCCAACTTATGTTATTCAGGAGAGTATGTTAAGAAAATTAGCAAAATTTTAAGGTTAGTTGCAAAACCCAGGCGGTTGTCACCGCCGCAGAGGCAAGAGTGGTAGCTTGGATTACAAGATGTAAGTTTTCAGCTTAACAGCTACCAACAATAAAAAATATGTACGACAAACGTCCCGATCGAGATTTGGCGACTGCTGCTGTTACTGCGGCTTTGGGAGCTGGGGTCGTTACCTCTTTTGCGGTTAGTAGAGGCCAAAACCCGCTGGTAGCCATCGCAATTACTATTTTTGCAGCGGGAGTAGCTGTAATTTGCGATCGGTTCGGCTTAATTTAAGCGATCGTCGATTTTTTAATACAAAGTCAACTTATCAAAAAATCCCCGCCCTATTTGCAACTTGCAAAAGTGGGGATTTTTAGTGGCTAGTTTTTTGGTTAATCAGCGGTACTTTCCCAGACGCACTCGCCACATGAAGAAGCCGCGTTTCTTAACAAAAAATCTGCGATTTCAGGCTCTTTACCCGACAACCAATTAAGGTGAAGAGAACCGGCTCGCAAGTCTTGTGGTAATTTCTGCGGCAGCCAGATAAAATATTAGCCAGCACTACCCCAGAACTTATTCTCTTTCGGCCTTAAAGGCTAAGACGTGCCTGCAAACTTTTTTGCTGAGTCTCGCGCCTCTAGAAGCAGCGATGCTATCTTGGTTATTACCTGTAATTATTATTGACGGTAAATTTTTAGAAACACGGGTGCTTCGCTCTTTCCAAGTAGAACTTAGCGTTGATAGAATCCAAGCCAAGCGTGCCAAAAATCATTTTTGGCAGTTTTCTCACACAACCCACCCACAATTTCACACTAAAAAATTATGGAATCTCTTGCTTACCTCGAACTTGCTCTTGTTTGCGAAGCACCCGCAGAGTCGAAAATTTTTGATGAGCCCAAGTGGCAAAACCTATCGAGTCAGACTTACGTCCGTTTGCTGTCTCTGGCTTTGATGGTGTCGGTTTTGAGTGCAGCCGGTTCGGCTTTTGCTCAAATAGATCCGGGATATCCAAATTTGCGCTCTGTTCAAGACAGGTTGCGGGAACTCGGCTATTTTCCCAGATCTTCGACAGGTCAACTCGGCCCGGTTACTCAACAAGCTCTGACTAACTTTCAGCGAGACTATCAACTGTCGCTGACTGGTAGGCCGGATCGAGCTACTGTGATAGCACTCAACAGTTTTGCCGGGGATGATGATCGACCTTTTAGAACTATTAATACCAATTATCGGGAACTGGGTTTTGGAGACGCAGGTGCAGATGTTTCGGCTCTCCAGCGCAGGTTGAAGCAGCTAGGCTACTTCAGCGCACATCCCACAGGGAGTTTTCGGGAAGTTACTCAAAATGCCGTTAGATATTTCCAGCGAATTAATCGCCTGCGGGTGACGGGAGTTGCCGATAGGCAAACTTTAGCTTTGCTTTTTGGTTCCACCCGGCCAGTTCCCCCCGTTACGCTTCCAGGGAATATTTCGGGAAATGGCGGTTGCAAGGGGCTGCGGTTCGGGGACAGAGGGGCGACGGTAGACTTGATCCAGCGGCAATTAAAAGCTTTGGGCTATTTTGAAGGTGGCGTTGACGGTAAGTTTCGGGAACGCACTCTCTACGCTGTGACTCGTTTTCAGCAAGATTACAATCTGGTTTCTGACGGCTGCGCTGACACTGCTACTTTGACTGCTATCGATGCCCAGATGAGGCAAGCTGAAATTAGCTCATGGACTGAGGAAGATGACCAACAGAGTAATGGCGGAGATTTTCTGGAGTTGGGCGACAGAGGCCGACAAGTAGAATTTGTGCAGCGGCGGCTGCAAGAATTGGGTTATTACAGGAGCCAGATTCACGGTTGGTTCGATCGACCAACTCAGGCAGCTTTGATCCGCTTTCAGAGGGATAGGGGGATGTTCGGGACTGGAAGGGTCGATCGCAGCACTCGATCGGCTTTGCGGCAAGGTAACAGGCAGGCAGCAGCGCCTGTGCCGCAAATCGCTGCTGGTCTGCGACGGGGCGATACTGGGCCTGCTGTCCGACAACTTCAGTCTTCGCTCAGAAGTCTGGGCAAAAACCCCGGCCCGGTGAACGGAGTATTTGGAGCCGAGACCGAGTTTGCGGTGCTGTCGTTTCAGCAAGAACGCAATTTGTCACCGGCGACGGGTATTGCCACTCCGGCGACTTTGGCTGCGCTCCAAAACGGATTAGCTGGCCGGATAGCTGTTCCTGCTGTTCCAATTAGCAGCAGTTTCAACTCTCGATCGAGCATTCAGCAATTACAAAGGCGGCTGCAAGACCTCGGTTTTTACACAGGCCCCATCGGCGGAGTTTTCGATGCTTCGACGAGAGACGCCCTCGATCGAGCTCAGCGCAGTTACGGGGTCAGCAGCGACGATTTGTTGAGCCAAACTTTTTAGCCCCAGGCTTGCGGACGCTACATCAAAGAAATCGGGTTTCTGGTTTCCGACTCATTCCTGAAATGATGTATTTTTCTGAAGAAACCCGGTTTCCGCGTAACTGCGATCGCACTTGGGCTACCAATTTTTGTTAAAACTTGTAACAAGCGGTACTTGGAATGCGAAAATAGTGTACTTTCACTCGATTGAATCCGGGGCGCTGTTGCCGCTGTGGGCGATCGACCTCGGACAAGACCAATTGCTGGAAACCAAAGACGGCCATCCCATCCGCAAAGCTTCGTGGCACACCGTATGAATGGTTAGCTGGCAGTCTAGCAGGTGCAACCCAGACTTTTCAGCTTGCTTCATGCCAATTTTCAAAATCGAATCGTTGTTAAATTCGAGCGTTCTGTTGCACTGAACGCAGACTAGGTGGTGGTGGTGATGCGGGTAAGGCTGGTTTATTTCATAGTGTTTGTGACCTTCTGCT
This sequence comes from Microcoleus sp. K5-D4, assembly GCF_036704575.1. Taxonomy (NCBI): domain Bacteria; kingdom Bacillati; phylum Cyanobacteriota; class Cyanophyceae; order Oscillatoriales; family Microcoleaceae; genus Microcoleus; species Microcoleus sp. K5-D4. The sequence goes on along the minus strand of NZ_JAUBSD010000002.1, from coordinate 83,386 downwards.
AGTTCGAGTTCGCGGAGGAGGCTCATCCTTGCCATTAACTTTAAAGTTCGGTAAATGGTGGACAAGCTAATGTTTTCTCCGCGATTTTTTAACAAAGTGTACAAATCCTCCGCACTCAGGTGATTGCCTTTGGGGAGGTTCTGAAACACGTGCAAGATGGTTTCCCGTTGGGGAGTCATCCGCCAGCCTTTGTCATTGAGTTCGGATTTGAATGAGGACGCGGTGTAAAGTGCCATAGTGACCCTCTCAAGAAAGTCTGCCTATTGACAATAATACACAACGATCGAGATATTTTGCAAATATCGCAGCTTATTGAAAAAAGATTGAGGAAAAAATTTGGTTTTTGATATTTTTTGACTTTTAACAAGCTTGATGACTTGCTGCAGAGGACAGAGAAGTTGTTTAGAAGTAAATATTGTTACTTCTGCCGAATGCCTCATGCCTTCTGCACAAGTGCCAAATGCCTTGCTCCCTGATTAATAATCGCGCTGACTGACCGGCCAAATTTAAGTCAGAGACTCCAGATAGTCGCGGACGCGGTTGCGACGCTTAGGTTGGCGGAGTTTTTGCAAAGCTTTGGCTTCAATTTGGCGAACCCGCTCGCGGGACAAGTCGAGGGCACGACCGATTTCTGCCAGCGAATAGGGGTGTCCGTCACCCAAACCAAAGCGCATCAGAATTACATCTCGCTCGCGGCTGGTCAAATCTGCCAGCAGTTGCTGCAAGTCGCGGTGCAGAGCTTCTCGCATCAGCATTTCTTCAGGGGAGATGCTGTCGGTTTCAAGCAAGTCGCCCAACTCTGTATCTTTTTCGTTGCCCACTTTAGTTTCCAAAGAAACAGAACGGGGGACTCGCAGTAAAACTTCTCGGACTTGGGGCGCCGTCATTTCCAACTCCACAGCGATGTCTTCGATCGTAGCTGTCCGACCTTTTTCTTGAGAAATTTTGCGCTGGGCTTTCTTAATTTTGTTAAGTTTTTCGGTGATGTGGACGGGGAGGCGAATGGTGCGGCTTTGAGTGGCGATAGCCCGCGTAATTCCCTGCCGAATCCACCAGTAGGCATAGGTGCTAAACCGATAGCCCCGCGTCGGGTCAAACTTTTCTACAGCTCGCTCCAGTCCCAGAGTACCTTCTTGTATTAAGTCGAGCAATTCTAAACCGCGATTTTGATATTTTTTCGCCACCGAAACCACCAGGCGCAGGTTCGCCTTAATCATGTGGTCTTTAGCTTCGACGCCTTCAGCTTGAATTCTTTCGATCGTCTCGACCGTCATCTCGGCTAACTCGGCCCACTGGCGCTTGCCTTCGGACATAATTCGCTTGAGTTCTGGCACGTCACTGACACCGGCGGTTAATGCCCAGCGTTCCAGGGAAGGTTTATGTCCCAACTGTGCGGCTAACCGATCGCGCACTTCAATTAAATGCACGAAGCGCCCAATTAGCCCTTCTTCTTGGGAGGCGACGGTGTTGCGTAATTCCAGCAATTTGATATAGCGCTGAACTTTTTGAGCTTCCGAGACTTCTTCGTCTCTACCCAAGAGACGAACCCGACCTATTTCTTGGAGGTACAGACGGACTAAATCTGTAGTGCGACGGTTGGCATTTTTTTGCAATTTGGCTGCTGGGTCTGCATCTTCTGTCTCTGCTGGGTCTTGGTCAAGCAGTTCGTCTCCAGCTTCTTCAGCATCTTCATCCAACACATCACCTTGCAAGGGATTGACTCGCAGTTGTTCGTCGAATTCAGCTTCAGCGTAAAAAGAGGTGGCTGGCATAGTGATTTTCTCAGTGGCTCCGGTGAAAAGATGCTACGCTTAGCGGTTATTTATAATTAAGATGCCCACTTGGTTAAGACGAAGCATCACCGCTTTGTGTTTCTTTAGTAACTTTCCTGACTTTTCTGCTGTTGTTCGATCGAACTTTTGCTGCCCCACTTGTTTTACCAAGATTCTGGAAAACGCTAAGAACTTTCTGATGTAACAGGTTGAAGGCCAGAAAAGTGTGTTGTACTTCTTTGTTTATGTAGCTAGTATAGATAGTGACTGGCTAGAAACAAGTGACGTTAGTCAGAAGTTAAGTTAATCTTCATCACCGATAACCTGGTTCCCGATCACTTCGGAAAATTAGCCATTTTTTTAATAAAACTTTATATAACTCGGCGCTGTTGATTAAATACGCGGCAGTGAGGGCAGAAGTTTAATCCATTATAGAATATGGGTTTCAGAGTTGTTAGAGTCCCCAGTACCGAGTTATTGGCTGACGCAAAAACCGGGTTTCTTCCTCAAATTTCTGGATTAAAACCTAGAAGTTTGAGGAAGAAACTCGGTTTCTGGATCTCTTTTGCGTAAGTCGCGACTTGGAGGCGACGATCAACCGATAATTGTTTTGCTGTTGGCTGCTGCTTCCGGCTTAAAATCACGCCCCGAACACCAGCATCTGAAACCGGGTTTTTTGCCCAGGGCCTGCATATCAAGCGCAAGTTTTTCCTCGCTGTTACCCGGTTGATCGGGTTTTAGTGAGAATGGTGCGATCCTCTTCGAGGGCTTCGCTAACGGGCGCGAGTCAACTCAAATTAAAATTGCTAGCGTGGGTAAAGTTTCATCAGTTCCCTCACCTGTTCGGCGTGATAGGAACTGCGAGTTAAGGGAGAAGCGACAACTTGCAAGAATCCCAAAGATTCGCCAAAATTTCTCCAAGCATCAAATTGTTCTGGAGGCACAAAGTTTTCTACGTTCAAGTGCTTTTGAGTCGGTTGCAGGTACTGTCCAACTGTTAAAATATCGCAGCCGACAGCCCGTAAGTCCTGCATCGCCTCCCGAATTTCGGCGTCTGTTTCTCCCAGTCCCACCATGATGCCGGATTTGGTGTAAACCCCAGGTGCGAGTTCGCGGCTTCGCTGCAATAGTTCCAAGGTGCGATCGTACTTTCCTTGCGGCCGAACCTTGCGGTAAAGTCGCTTTACGGTTTCGGTATTGTGGTTGAGTACCTCTGGCCGGGCTGCGAGAATGATTTCTAAAGCTTGCCAGTTGCCGCACAAGTCGGGAATCAAAACTTCTATAGTTGTATCGGGCATTGCCGATCGCACTGCTTGAATGCACTCGACAAACTGAGACGCGCCCCCATCCGGCAAATCGTCCCGGTTGACAGAGGTAATCACGACGTGGTTGAGTTTGAGCCGCTGCACCGCTTGCGCCAATCTTTGGGGTTCCGTCGGATCTAAAGGTTGGGGCTTTTTCTCAAAATCGATGTCGCAGTAAGGACAGGCGCGGGTACAAGCCGGGCCCATAATCAAAAATGTCGCAGTACCTGCGTTGAAGCATTCGCCGATGTTCGGACACGACGCCTCCTCGCAAACCGTATTCAGGGATAAATCCCGCAAAATTTCTTTGACGTTGCCGACGCGCTCCCACTGGGGGGCTTTTACTCGCAACCACTGGGGCTTAACTGTCACGTCTGTCTCCGCCTGAGTAGTATTTTACAAATAATTATATACGAGGTTGCTAAATTTTAACTTGAATGTGATAAGCTTAAAATATAGTGACTAATTTCGGGATGTAGCGCAGCTTGGTAGCGCACCTCGTTCGGGACGAGGGGGTCGCAGGTTCAAATCCTGTCATCCCGATTATAAAATTAAATTGGATATTCCCCAGCAAGTGAGTTTGTTTTGGGCGATCGTCCGGGTGTGTATATTTGTGGTACGCATAAATTAGTCGATGGGGCGATTCCCTACGGGATAGCTGCGCTTCACGGGCGTGTTAATTTGCCTTTGCTAAAAAATTAACTGTAGCGACTGTTTTGGCAAAGGGAATGAGAGAATAAGGCGTAAAGAATCACAACAGCAGTAAAGAGTAGCCAACAAGTCTTTGCCTTCTCCCTCTGTAATGATTTGGGACGGTGTTTAATCACACGTACTTGCTCAAAACTGAGAACTTTGACCAAAGTTTAAAACCGGAGGCAAGTATAAATACTGCAATAATTCTTAAATACAATTTTATTGAAATTTACATCTTCAGATAGATGTATTAATAGGTGAATGAGCTTATAATAAAACTTAATTGTTAGCGTGTCTAAAATTAACCCAAAAACCGGAGGATATTCCAATGCAAATAAGTGGCAAAGCCTTCGGCTCCTGCTCTCGCTGCGAAACAGTACCCGAAAAAATAGAGGGCAGGGGAGGTCTATACCTGTGGTTTCCAGTATCGCACACGCTGACCAAGGTTATTTCTGCACTAACCAAGGCAGAAATTGAATTCCGGCTGTTAGAAGAGAGCAAGTGTTTGTACATTATGCTTGAGGGAATAGCCAAAGAAAAGTTTAACGCCCTAGGATCATCGCTGCTGACAACTCAAGAGTTGAAAGAGACAAAAGTTTTATGGATGCGCGAAGTTGAACAGCCAAAACTTAGCGATTTTTATCGCAGCACTTCCTTAGACTCTTTTATTAATTTGAGTAACTCTGATTGGCTGTTAGATTTATTGTACGAAGAACGCATTACTACGCATTTTCAGCCCATTGTTTACACCTCAGATACTTCTAAAATTTTTGCCCACGAAGCGCTGCTCCGAGGAATTGACGAGCAAGGAAACTTAATTTATCCGGGTAGGATTTTTGCCCAAGCAGAATCAGCAGGCTTAATTTTTCAACTAGATGTTTTAGCCCGGACTCGCGCTATCCGCGAAGCCCATGTTTACAATATCAAAGAACTACTTTTTATTAATTTTTCTCCCACTTCAGTTTACGATCCCGCTACGTGCCTGCGAAGAACTGTACAGGCTATTGATGAAGCGGGAATTCCTCACAGCAATATTGTTTTTGAAGTAGCGGAATCTCAGCACCCTCCTGATATCGATCACTTGATTAATATTCTGAGGTTTTACCGAGAGGCGGGATTTTTAATTGCCTTGGACGATTTTGGCAGCGGTTCTTCTAATTTAAATTTGATGCACCAACTGCGTCCAGATTTTATTAAGTTGGATATGCAATTGATTCGCAATGTCCATCAAGATTATTATAAGGCACTAATTACGGAAAAGATGTTAGAAATTGCTGCTCAATTAGAAATTAAAACTGTTGCTGAAGGTGTGGAAACTTTGGAGGAGTTTGAGTGGGTGCGGGAACGGGGAGCTACTTTGGTTCAAGGTTATTTGATTGCTAAGCCGACTTCTCCGCCGATCGCAGTTACGAGCTATATTGGCGCTGAACCACTACCTATTTCTGCTTAAATGGTTTTCAGTTGCGATTTGGCGCTACTTTTGCTCGTTCGCAGGCAGAGCCTGGGGACGCATATAGGAAGGCTCTGCCTTTACTAAAATGAGACAAGAGTTTGGAGGCAGAGCCTCCGATATTCATTACCAGGCAGAGCCTGGTAACGAGAATAACTAGCATTTTAAACGCTCAAATTGCGCCGCAGAAAGCTTTCTAAGGATTCCATTCTCATGCCGTAGATTGATTCCAAGTTTTGCACTTCTTCGGAAGTGCAGAAATACTCGTTACCCAGCAATACGCGCAAAGTTCCTAAGTCTTTTTGAGCTTGAGGATTCAATAAACCCAAGGCATTTCTCAAACCGTCAAACACAACCAGTGGCGGGTTGATTACCACCGGTTCGCGATTGAATAAGCGTCCAAAAATGCGGGGAATGTCGTCTCTTGTGAGCACATCCGGGCCACCGACTCGCAGAATTTGGTTGCGGGCGCCTTCGACTGTTGGCGAGTCGGCGGCAATCTTTGCTAAGTCGTCGGTACTGACAACAGAGGTGCGGTTTTTGCCGTCGCCAATTAGCAGGTAAAGTCCGGTTTCTCGAAATCTTTCTGCTAGGGGTAACAAGCTGGAAGCAAAACCGGCAGGCCGCAAGATTGTATAATTCAATCCGCTGTTTTGCAGGTATTTTTCAACTTCTCGCTTGGCTTTGAATACTGCGGAATCTTCGTATCCCCGATCGACTCCCAGTACCGAAATAAAGACAAAGTGCTGCACTCCGGCTTCTTTGGCGCAGTCGATCAGTTCTATGTTAGCGCGGTAGTGTACTGCTTGAACGTCGCCGCCGGTGCCGTGGCTGCTGATGATGTATTGCACTCCTTGGCAGGCTTTTTTAATATCTTTGTCTTGTTTCAAGTCGCCGATAAAAATCTCGGCGCCTCGGTTTTCTAGTTCTGAGTAGCGAGATGCGAGGCGAACGAATGCGCGGACAGGCTTTTCTTGCTGTCTGATTTCTCGTACAATTCGGCGGCCTAGTGCGCCTGTTGCTCCGGTTACTAAGAACATGATTTTTGGTTGTTGGTTGTTATTAACTGGATCGGAACTTACGCATAGGGTCGAGAAACCGGGTTTCTTAAATTTATCGTCGATAAACCTAAGATTGATGGTAGAAACCGGGTTTCTTTTGCCTTAGTTTTATTTATAACTCATAAATCAAATTTCGACAATTACGGGGGCGTGGTCGCTGGGTTTGATTAATTTTCTGGGAGCAATGTCTATTGTACAGTTTTTTGCTTGTTCGTACAGGGGAAAGCTGAGATAATGGTGGTCGATTCTCCAGCCGTTGTTGCGGGGAAATGCAGCGGCGCGGTAGTCCCACCAGCTATAATGACCGCCTTCTGTGGTAAATTTGCGAAAGGGGTCGTTTAATCCTAATTCTATGATTTCTGTGAGTGCGAGGCGCTCGGCTACTGATAGGCCGACGGAGTTAGCATTGGCTTTGGGATTGTGGATATCTCGATCGTCCGGGACGATGTTGAAGTCGCCGCAAATGCACAAGTTGAGGGATTTATCTAGTGCTATTTTGAGGTATTCTTGCAGCAGTTTGAGCCACTTTAGCTTGTACTCGTATTTTTCGCTGCCAACTTCGGAACCGTTGGGAACGTATACGCAAATAATGCAAATATCGTCTATAACCCCGGCTATTAGGCGTTTTTGTTCATCAAAAACACCTGCGGTTTCGTCGCCGAGAAGGGGGGCAAATCCGCTGCTGATTTCCGACATGGGCGATCGGCTAAAAATGGCAACGCCGTTGTAGGATTTTTGACCGGAAATGTAGCAGTTGTAGCCGAGGCTGGTGAAGGGTTCTAGGGGAAAGTCTTTGTCTGTAACTTTGGTTTCTTGGAGGCAGAGAACGTCTGGGGAGTTTGTTTGCAACCAGCTAGTAACGTGTTCTAGGCGGGTACGGATTGAGTTGACGTTCCAGGTGGCGATTTTCATTTTTTGTTTGTTATATACTCTCTGATTACTGGCGCGATCGTAAAGTGCGATCGCCCATTTTGTTGTACTGTTTCAACTAATGACCGTCGTCCTAAAGATTGCATGACATTTAATAGTTCTGCCCGTGATAATTGCAGGTTTTCTGGTATTTTTGAGATGTCTGCTGGTTCGGGGGTACTTGCTAGCCAACCCATAGCTTGTTGTTCAGATGCGGTTAGGCGATCGCACTGCTGGTGCAGCAGAGATTCTAAGTCACCTAAGAATAGGGTATCATAGGAGAGGAATTCGGAAACGCTACCGCCTAATAAGTCTTGAATCAAAGTGGCAACTATATTTAACCATAGGGGATTGCCTCGGTAAAGGCCGATTAGTTCTGACCATTTCTCCGGTTCTGCTAAACCTTTTTCTCTAAAGATTTCTTGTGCTTCGGGGCCTAAACCCTTGAGTTGCAGAGATTTGCAGGGGCGGTTTTCGCATTCTAAGGCGGCGATTTCTCTGGGTTTTTCCCAACTCAGGAGGATTAAGCAACTGTTGTGGGATGATTCTGTTAGTTGTTTGAAGAATGCGCCGTAATTTTCATATCCTGGCTGGTAATTTCCTGCGAGTTGTTGGCTGCTGAAGATTGTTTGCACATCATCGAGGATGATCAGACAGCGGTGCGATCGTAAATATTCTAGTAGGGGCAACCCCCCCGTGGTTGCCCTTTCTTCAGGATAGGGGGCGGGCACGGGGACACCGCCCCTACAGAATTTAATTAAGTCGGTTTGGAGTGATGCCAGCGGTGGAGAGTTGCGGAGACTTCGCCAGATAATGCGATCGAATTCGTGTTGAATTTGTGAGATTAGTTGGAGAGTAAGGGCGGTTTTGCCAATACCGGATAAGCCTAAAATGGTGATGAGGCGGGTGCGGCTCAAAATCCAGTTTTCTAGGGTGGTGAGTTCGGATGTGCGGTTATAGAATAGGTTGGGTTCTGGTGCATCGGATAAGTCTAATCGCTGTTTGGGCTGAGTTTTGCTAGAGGTGTCCTGATTTTGCTTTTCTAAGTTTGGGGTTTCTAAGAATTCAGGATGGTTTGCACAAACCTTAAACTTACCAACTTGTGCATTGTCGCAAAAATGTGATGAAACTATCGAAAATTTCCATCTTTCCACTGTATATCCAACGTTAGATTGATTGATGTCTTCACCTAATGTTTCTGATAGAAGTTTCCATAATTTTGCTGCAACTTTCTTGACATCAATACTCCGGACAGTTTTTGGAACGATACTACAAGCCTTACAGGGCAAGCATCATAAAAAAGTCGAATTAAATGCAAGTCACGGGTATAGGTGACATTGATTTAATTATCCACGCTCGCCTCAAAGTCAAGCGAGAATAAGCCATTGGGCCATAGAAAAAGTGTCCAGACTATTGTGACATGAGCTTCGCTACGGTGGCAGTTTGTGGCAATTTCCGGGTATTTTTGGCGTTGCCAAGTACCGCGCAATATACCTTCTTGTAAATGATTGAGGTGTTTTCCTGTCTTAGCGAATACGAGATCGTCAGCCAATTTTAAGACTTCTTCAACGTCCATAGGTCGAGTCGGGGTTTTGGTTTTTCCTATTGCGATCCTACTTTATCCTACCGTTTGATACTTTGGCCACTAAATCCTACTTTATCCGACTGAGATAAATCAGGAAAGGTAAAAAAAAGCCTACTAAATCCTATTGATTTGATTTGATTTGAGTATATTTTTCACCTATGCTAAAAAATCAGGACGCAATAAATTTAAGCAATTTTTAAGAAGCAATGGCTAACATCAATATTGCAAATACTCCCAATGCACAAGGCACAGAGGGTGATGACTTCATTGTTGATACCGATGGCAGTCGCAGAACGCTGGGCTTGGGGGGTAATGACCGGATCCGTGGCGCGGGTGGTAATGATGAACTGTTCGGGAATCTTGGCCGTGACACAGTAGATGGTGAGGGCGGGTTCGATACCCTCTACGGTGGTAAAGATGCAGATACTCTTGACGGTGGACTTGACGATGACGTTTTGTTTGGGAATGCGGGCACTGATACCCTTATTGGTGGACGCGGCAACGATCAAATGTTTGGGGGGCGTGATAACGACAAGCTATCGGGTGGCGAGGGTGCGGACATTTTATCTGGAGATTTAGGTTTTGATGTTCTGAATGGAGGAGCTGGACGAGACACGTTTATCATTCAAGATGAAGTCGCTACTAATACAGTAGATTTTCTGCAGGACTTCTTTCCTGGGGAAGACCAAATTGCACTTCCAAAAGGTCTGACATTTGCTGACATCGAAGTCCTGACATTTGAAACTGCTGGGTTGAATCCAGTTTTCGTGGAAAGGCAATTTGAACCCTGGAATGCATTTTGTAGCCCATGCGCTGGTGACGATCTACATCTAGCTCTACGAGTTAAATCAACTAATCGAATTATTGGACTTGTGGAGAGCAGACCAACTGTTGGTGTTCGTCTAACACCAGCGAGCTTGACAGCAGCGGACTTTATCAGCAGTTGAGGATTCTGCTATGCTGGCTGGTAGCCTGTCGCTATGGGAAATAACGTGGAAGAGTGAAAACCCCTGCGATTTATCGAGGGGATGAAACCCGACTTAACAGGTTTTAACCTAAGGAAAGGGGCGATTCGGCGAAGGCAAATAGGCTGCGACGAATCGCATTTTTTGATGATAGAGCAATCGCTTTTCAATTTAGAAATAACCAAAAGGCGATCGCCCTTACGTCCCAACTTGTCACAAAGTGCGATCGCGCCTCTTCCCCTGTACTTGCAAAAAAAATACATCCAAGATAAACTAGGAAATAGAAACTAAGCAACCTCTGATGCTGAAAGCAAAAATATAATGAAAACTAAAAGCTTCACAGTCATCATTTACAAAGAAGAAGATATGTACATTGCCGAATGTCCAGAAGTCGGCACAATTGACCAAGGCGAAACCATAGAACAAGCGATCGCCAATCTCAAAGAAGCTACAAGGCTCTATCTCGAAGAGTGTCCTTTACCCGACGAAATCACTCCCAGGTTTGTAACTAGTATAGAGGTTAGCTATGCCTAGGTTGCCCAGAATATCTAGCCTAGAAGTAATTCGCGTACTAGAGCGTTTAGACTTTTATCAAGCCAGACAAACGGGTAGCCACGTTGTCCTTAAAAAGCCTCTTCCAGACGGAGAAATTGTTTGCGTTGTGCCACTCCACCGCGAGTTAAAAATTGGTACTCTCAGCGGTGTTCTAAAGCAAGCAAAGGTCACACCTGATGAGTTTATAGCTAATTTATAAGTGAGAATAACCGGGTTTCCCAGTAGATGAGTTTTTGTAGCTTGTAGGGGTCGATCGCGAGCGTAATGAAATAACGATCGCCCTTAAATCCCAACTTGTCACAAAGCGCGATCGCCCCTACATGAATTATTCAAACTAACTCCGACACTCTCAGCCGCCCTTCTACGGGCTCATATTCATCCTCTAAAAGCCAATACTGCGCCTCCTCATAACTCTGACTAGAAAACACAACTTTATAACCCTCAGCCGGATCGTATATGCGACAATTACCCTCAGCATCACTTAGTAACAAAAGCAGATAAGGCGGTGAAAGATTTGGATCGATCCATACCTCTGTAAATTCCCAGTTATTCTTCACTAAATCGGCTTCGAGGCGTAACGTGGTATCGGTTTTCTGCATCAACTTTTATCTCTCCGTAGTAAAGTAAAAGACGGCTTCCATCCGGGTCAACTCTATAACCAATTGATTCAACAAAAAACATACCATAACGATCGTAGCCCCGAATCGTACCTGTAAATTCTCCACCTTCTATTATGGCTTGAGCTACCTGATTCATAGTAGCCTCATCGTTAAAAATATGAGCAGCACGTCCTTTATTAAGCAGTCTTCTAATTTGTGGCGTGTCTGGCAAGTGCTTAGCAATGTGCCTGCTGTCAAGGGTGATTTGGCGATTATTTCCACTCATTAATTAATTACTGAGCATACCAGTATGATTAATTAAATCATGCGATCGCCCTTACGTCCCAACTTGTCACAAAGCCCGATCACCCTCGCTTCCATTATTTAGAGAAGACACGACCCGAATGATATTTTTTCATCGATTCGTGAGAAATAATCCCATGACAAGATTCGTCTCTCGGCAAATCCCCTCTCGCTTCCAGCCAAGGTTTTTCACTGCAAATCATTCGTTCCAAAGTTTCATCATCATACTCAAAATATGCCTCCGCAACTTCTTCGAGAAATTGCCCAACTTTTTGGGGAATTTTTGGTTGTTCGATGTTCTCTATAATTGGTTCACAGCTAAATTGGAGTTGATACTTCTCTAATAAATCAGGAATAACCGGGCCGTGCATTCCTGCTTGAAAATCTGCATCAAATAGTGGCTTACCGTAAACTCCTAAATACCAAGCTTGAGCGTAATACATTAGTTTTTGTAGCTTGTAGACGTTGATTGCTACATTAGTTTGCGAGGCTAACCAAAGGAAAGCATTTGCAATGTCTCGATAGCTCAGTTTTTCTGAATTAGTTGGAACCGCAACAACTTTCAGTTTGCCTGCGACTATCTGTTCCAATAGTTCATAAACTGACAAGTTAAATTGTCCGGCAATTTGCTCAACTCTTTGCCATATCGGAGAACTTACAGTTATTTGATATTCATTTGTTATTGAGTTAGCTTGAGTCATTGCAGTCCTTAAAGCTGACTTAAATAATTGTAGCAAACAGTGCGGAATAATGACGTAAAGGCGATCGCCCTTACATCCCAAATTGTCACAAAGCGCGTAGGTGTAACCAGCCGCAGGCAATGGGCGCAGCATCGTTATGTCTGTAGCAAATCCCCACCAGTCAACAGTTGATACTAGGAAACATCGGTCTAAAAAATACTTGACAGTGAAAATCTGGCGGTGTAGTATATAAGTAGTGCATAGAATGAAAAACATGAGACTAAAAAGTTGGGAGTCTCCTCGCAGCGAGGGTAGAAACTCCAAAGGTAAAGGCGGCTCAGCCAGGGCTCGGCAACTCAAAAAGCAACAGCAAACTCTGCGAAAACAGTTAAAAGCTCCACACGATCGACAAAACCACCAACAAAACCATCCAGGGAAGGAAACCGATAATTCCTTCCCTTTTTTTGTATCTTTCCGCCGCTCAATCCCGCTGAATATTCGGACAAATCGTGCTAGTAATGCTCGCTTGCGAGGGTTGCTCTTGCCAGCAGTTGAGAATACCTTGCAACTCCCTCTTCAAAGTTTCTAAGGCTGCAATTTGCACGGAAATTTCCTCTACCTTAGCCGTGAGATGCTGCTTCGCTTCAGAGCAAGGCAAATCTCCCCGATCGCGAACCTGTAAAATATCCTTAATCTCCTGAAGGCTCAAACCCAGAGCCTGAGAGCGTTTAATAAACGCCAACCTATTAAATACCGTTTCGCCAAACAAGCGATAACCAGCGGGCGATCGCTTTACCGCAGGAGACAGCAAGCCCATCTCCTCATAGTAACGAACAGTTTTCACCGACAAACCACTACAGGCAGCTACAGAGCCAATTTTGTACAGTTTCTCGGCAACAGAAATATTCATAAACTCAGCATCCAAGATCGAAAGACTTTCTTGCCCGATCTTTTAGTGCCTCAGATCCAGGGAGTCGATCGGCACCTCGCCCAGTCACCCTTGCCCGGTAATCTTAATAAGGAGGATTTTTCTTAGACACATTAAGCACGGGCAACTGAGGTCTAGAAGACTGAGGAGGAAGATAGTATTCAGGAGCAGGTGCGGGTTGTTCGGCTGCAGAGCGGTAAAATTGCCACCAGCGGAGAGCCATCGCCACCCCAGCAGTACCCAGCCCAAAAGCCAATAAAGAGCCACTCGCACCCATGCTGCCGATGGCTGCATCGACAACGCCCACTGTCACAACAAAGCTGGTAATTGGTTCTCTACGGTAAGCTGACCTCAAAAGTCGCGTCCACGAAGCATTCATTTGGTTTTACTCTGTTCTATATTTATTTACAAGCTCTAAAACTTAGAGTTGGCGGAACGATCGGGATTTCTAGCTCAAAGACTAGCTTCACCTAAATTAATCTTCTCGCCTGTGGGGAATTGTACGGGAGCGAGGCAAAATTGCCAAGCTTGTCAAATCAAAATTCCACCCCATATACACCTCCAAAAGCCAGCTATTGCATTCGGGAACAGATCTCTCTCGGCAGAGAAGTCGCTGGGCTTGTTTCTAATTAATATTTTAATCAATTCCCGAATTTGTCGCGGTCAGCAGAAGTCACACCCGCTGCCGTTCGAGTCAAGACCAAGTGTAAGGCTGACCGCGCCATTGCTAAAATTAGTTGAGACCTAACCAGGACAGCAAGCCCTGGCCTGTGACATACTCGATAATTAAAGTTAGAGAAAAACCGATCATCGCGGCTCGACCGTTAAGGCGTTCCGCGTAGCTGTTGAAGCCAAACTTAGGCTGTTCCAGTTTGGGAGTGACGGTGGGTTGTAGTTGTGTCATTGCTTTGGGTACCTGGCGATCGACGCTATTCAAATGTGAAATTCAATGTTAGTTACAAATCTTAAACATTGCTACTTCTATTATAAAGAGGGTTAACCGCCGTCAACCGTCCCGGAAGAGAAAAAACTGCCGCCAACTAATGCCAATTAATTATACCCGCTCAAAATATGACTAATCAGTTAGATAACGATAAGCTTCCTGTCGCCGTACAGCGAGTAGCCTTTGCCCTTCGTACAACAGGCTGGGTTTGCTTCTGGGTACAGGTAGTGCTAGGGGTGGTAGCGGCGATCATTTTGCTCTTTGCCATCCCCTTCGCCCTCCCCAGGGCTAGCGCCGCTGCGGGTTCAACCAGTGCCGGCACCGGCGGCGGCGTATTTTTTGCCATTTGCGGGCTGGCCGTACTCGCTTACAGCGTATATCGCTCTTTCCGCTTCACTCGCTTGTCGAGACAACTGCGATCGCCCGCTAACGCTGTCCGCCCCAAAAAAGCAGACACCATCAAAGAAGTGCGGCTGGCACTTTGGAGCAACTTGTCAGGAATGGTGCTGACGCTGATCGGCGCAGAAGCCATCAGCGGCACGCTTTTAGCCAAATCTCTAGCTCAGCCGCAAGCCTTGTTCGGTGCCGCAGTCGATTTGGGCCGATTTATTCAGCCCCTAGACATATTTGTCGTACTCGCCAATACTCACGCCACTGTTGCCCATTTTGTCGGGATTTTCGGGGCTCTTTTTTTGCTCGATCGCATCCACAAGCAATAGACGATCAATAAGTGGGAATTGCGCCTCTCCCACTCTCCCACTCTCTCTTTCTCTCAATCTCCCTCACTCTCCCACTCTCCCCCAACCGACATCCGGAATCACTGCCAACCTGTCGAAGAACGTACTCAGATACCTTCTACTAAGACAACATGAATATCATGGCACTGAAACCCGAGGCTTATTTTGGGGTGACAGATCACCCAACTATTGAAATTTCTCAAGAAAGTTTTCGTTCTGTCCTAGGTCAAATAGAAACTGAACTCCTCTGTAGCGACACCTATAGCCACGCTCTAGCTAGCCTGCAAACAATGTTGGGCGAAGCAGCCTCCGCTGCCGAAATTTTAATTAGAGCAGTTAGCAGAGAAGCCGTCAAGCTCGCATTCGATCGATTTCCCAAACAAAACAAAATTGAACAGCAGGTACCCCAAGATAGTTTTACTACTGTAAGTCCCGTCATTGAGACGGTGACAGAAATTCAAGAATGGGAGCCACCAGTCACTGCTCCTGTCTTCTATTGGCGCAGCGCTAGTGTGGAAGCGCCTCCCCAAACCGAGTCCGACACTGAAAATTCCGATCGAGACAGCAATACTTCTGAAGACAGCAAACAAGCGCCCCAAGACGAAAATAAAGTCGAGTCGGCTGCACCTGCACCTGTCACAGTCCCCGGAAAATCCTTCCCAGGGTTCGGTTTTCCCAAAAAGCCAAAAAAACTCACCAAGGAAGAAGAAGCAGCTTTAGCCGTTCAACAGCGAGAAGAGTGCTTGCAGGAGTTGGGTAGAGAATTGCGTAAGGGACGGCAAGTTCGCTCCTTATCCCTGCAGCAACTCCACAGTCAAACTCTCGTGCCGTTGCACCACATCGAATCGATCGAAAATGGGGAAATCGACAAACTGCCCCAAGATATTTACGTTAGAGGTTTTATCCGCAGACTCGGCGACGCCTTGGGACTAGACGGCAGCGCTATGGCGAATGCTTTGCCCAAACCCGCTCCGACTCCAATTCCCAGTATGTATGTGTCTGTTTCCGATTCCGACTCAGGCGAAGGCTTTCAAATGCGTCCGGTGCATTTGTACATCGGCTACACCGCTTTGATGGCTGGGGCTGTAGGGGGCTTGGGTTGGCTGTCGCAGCAACCCGTCGTGCCAGGAGCACAGGCAGTACCTCCAACGCAGGTGAAACCGCCAGCCTCAGTTGCACCGGCTCAGAAGACCCCAGAAAAAGCACCTCAACCGGGCTTGAAGAAGTCTAATAACGGGGGATTGATTATGGGGGCTGACATGGCGCCGCCGGAGGTGATTTTTGGTTAGTGTGTGTCGGGCGATCGATCGTCCGACCACTCTCTTGGCGCAGGTGAACTCGGAAACCGGGTTTCCGAATTCACCTCCATACGGATATTTGTTTGAAGAAAGGAGTCCGGGAGAGCAATTATGGTTGAAATTTTAGTTAAATCCCCCACATTCATCCATCTGTAGAGTCAATTCTAAAATCTAAAATCTAAAATCTAAAATCTAAAATCTAAAATCGCCAGCCCGTGTACCCAAAGTGATTTTTCAACTGCATCAGGAAACCCGATATGTGCGATAAACTATCTATTTGACCACTCCTCAAAGAGGTTTCCGATAAGATGAGTTCCCCAGCCACCGCTGCTTTCTCCGATCTCGATCCGCTATCGACTCACTCGCCAACAGCCACGAGTTTGGCGACACCCGACAGTGCTTTGGTAACGGCAGCTCAACTGCCACAAGCATCTTGGACAATAGAAGATAGTGAGAAACTCTACCGAATTCAAGGTTGGGGCGAACCGTATTTTTCGATCAATGCAGCCGGTCACGTTACAGTCTCTCCCAAGGGCGATCGCGGCGGTTCCCTGGACTTATGCGAACTGGTAGAATCCCTGAAACAGCGAAATTTGGCTTTGCCGCTGCTGATTCGATTTTCTGATATTTTGGAAGACCGGATCGAGCGCTTAAATTCGTGTTTTGCCAGAGCGATAGCTCGGTACAATTACAAAAATGTTTATCGCGGTGTCTTTCCAGTAAAATGCAACCAGCACCGACAATTAATTGAAGATTTGGTGCGTTTCGGTCAACCCCATCACTTCGGGCTCGAAGCCGGCTCGAAACCGGAATTAATGATAGCTTTGGCGACCTTAAAAAACCCAGGCGCTTTATTAATTTGTAACGGTTACAAAGACCGCGAATACATCGAAACTGCTATTTTGGCGCAGCGGCTAGGGCAAACTTCCGTAATTGTGCTGGAGCAAATAGAGGAAGTAGAACTCGCAATCGCCGCGAGCAAAGCATTAGGAATTAAACCGATTTTGGGAGTGCGAGCAAAACTCACTACCAAAGGGGTTGGCCGCTGGGGAGGTTCCACGGGCGATCGGGCAAAATTTGGCTTGACAATTCCTGAAATTATCCGTGCAGTCGGCGAACTAGAAAAAGCAGGAATGCTCGATTGTTTGCAGTTACTGCACTTCCACATCGGCTCTCAAATTTCCTCAATTAGCGTCATCAAAGACGCCATTCGAGAAGCCAGCCACATTTATGTAGAATTAGCTAAATTGGGAGCTAATATGAACTACTTGGACGTAGGCGGTGGACTCGGCGTTGACTACGACGGGTCTAAAACAAACTTTCACGCTTCTAAAAACTACAATATGCAAAACTACGCTAACGACGTAGTAGCGGGAGTGAAAGATGCCTGCGACGAGCGGAAAATCCCGGTTCCCATTATCATTAGCGAAAGCGGGCGGGCGATCGCTTCTCACCAATCAGTGTTAGTTTTTGACGTACTCGGTACTAGCGATGTCCCCAGAGAAGTACCAGAACCAGTAGATGAAAACGCGCACCAAATTCCGCGCAATCTCTACGAAATTTACCAATCTATCAGTCCCGAAAATTACCAAGAAGTTTATCACGATGCTATCCAATTTAAGGAAGAAGCAGTCAGTTTATTTAACTTAGGCTATTTGGGAATTGCGGAACGGGCGAAAACCGAACAGTTGTACTGGGCTTGCTGCGATAAAATACAGAAGATCGCGCGGCTAAAAGAATATGTATCGGATGATTTGGAAGACTTAGAAAAGGTGATGGCGTCTATTTATTACATCAACTTATCTGTTTTCCAGTCAGTACCCGACAGTTGGGCAATTAACCAATTGTTCCCAATTATGCCAATTAACCGACTCGACGAAGAACCAACTCAACGCGGTATTTTAGCCGATCTTACCTGCGACAGCGACGGCAAAATCGACCAATTCATCGATTTGCGAGATGTGAAGTCTGTTTTGGAACTGCATACTCTCAAACCTGGAGAACCGTACTATTTGGCGCTATTTTTGGGAGGTGCTTATCAAGAAATTATGGGCAACCTTCACAACTTATTCGGCGATGCTAATGCAGTTCATATTCAGCTAACACCTTCTGGCTATCATATCGAACACGTTGTGAAAGGAGACACTATGAAAGAAGTCCTTAGCTACGTACAGTACGATTCAGAAAATTTGGTTGAAAGCATCCGCCGTCAGACAGAAGCAGCTTTGCAGCAAAATAAAATTACTCTTTCCGAGGCCCAACTTTTGCTGCAAAATTACGAGCGGAGTCTCAGCAAATATACTTATCTTCAGTCTTAAAATGTAGGGTGCAACTTAAGCACATTACCATAATTGAAAGCTGAGATCATAAACGTAAAAGTAGGGTGCGCCTAGCGCACCTTACCTTGAGCAATTAGCAATTGCCACTTAGCAATTAACAATTATGCACCATGACCGAGAATTTCAGATATCGCCCGCCGCTCTTCTCCGTGTTGAGTTGGTAAAACTTGGCGAGCGTCAGTAATCAGCCAATCGAGAGCAGCCGCTTGCAAATCGATCGCAGCCCCGGTTTTATCAACGCAGTAGCGCCCAAACACCAGTTTGTCAACCAACCGCACCTCCGGGCCCAAACGAGAATACTCAAAAATCACGCTGTTTTCCACAGTAGCGCCACTGCAAAGCCAACAATTTGGGCCAATCATTGTCGGGCCGACAATTTTTGCTCCATCCTCAATGATCGTCATCCCCCCAATGTAAACAGGCCCTGTAATATCAACCTTATCCCAGTTGACAGCTACATTCAAACCAGCGTAAATGCCGGGGCGCACTTCAATTCCCGGAATCGAAACATTTTTGACTTGTCCCAGGAGTACGCTCTGAATTGCCCGCCAATAGTCAGGAACTTTGCCGATATCCACCCACTCAAAGTCCATGCTAATCCCGTAAAAAGGCGCGCCTATTTTTACAAGGTGGGGAAATAATTGCGAACCGATATCGTACTCTGTATCAGAGGGAATATAATTGAATATTTCTGGTTCAAAAATGTAAATGCCAGTGTTGATATCGGTACTCAGAGCTTCCTCTACAGAAGGTTTTTCTTGGAAATCTTTAATTTTGCCAGACTCGTCTGTTACCACCACTCCATAACTAGGAACTTCCTCGCGGGGAACCGATTTCATAACAATAGTAGCGATCGCCCCTTTTTCCCGGTGCCACTTCACAGCAGCAGTCAAGTCCAAGTCAATCAAAGCGTCGCCGCACAGCACCACAAAAGTATCGTCAAAAAACGGCGAGAAGTCCTGAATTCGTTTCATGCCACCAGCCGAACCGACAGCCTCTCCAATCATTTCTCCGTCCTCAATTCGCCCTTCAAAAGAATAGGCAATTTGTACCCCAAACTTTTGACCGTCACGGAAGTAGTTTTCAATCACGTCTGCCAGGTGGGAAACATTGACCATAATCTGGTCAAATCCATGCTGGCGGAGCAATTCAACCAAAAACTCCATCACTGGCTTTTGCAGGATGGGAATCATCGGTTTGGGTATTGTCTGAGTAATAGGACGGACGCGAGTGCCTTTACCGGCCGCCAGAATCATCGCTTTCATTCTTAACTTCCTCAACCCTCTGTTAACTGATATCAACTGAACAATTAGATGCTAGCGGTTGCGATCGTCGAATCGATCGAGCACAGCAAAATCCTGACCTCTTTATAGGCGACATCGTACCAGGCTATCAATCATTTATTCCGAATTTACCTGGATTTAAGAAACCAGGTATCGGGAACCAGCAATAACTTCACGCTCCCGCTCTCCGCATCCCAGACTCAGCAACAGAATGCCATAGAGCGAGATTCTGCCTAGAATCTTAACCGACGCAGTGGCATAGTTATTAGTTTCCCCCGAGAACCTAATACCGTGCAAGCTCAAAGCGCGCGGATTTTCAGGTCTTGGTAAAACTCCTCTTGAAGCAACTCTACTTTAGACTGAGCCGATAGGAGCAACAACGCCCAAAAAATACCCACGCGGTCATGATTTGGCAAGTGAACTTCCGCAGTCGATACCGGGAGTTCTGGGTTGACAGGAGAGTGCAAATCGTTATGGTGCCAGAGCTCTAGCAATGTGTCCAAGTCCAGCCAACCCTCGTCAATTTCCGCGCCCCGCTGAGCCAGAAACCGTTCGAGTTCACTAGCAGTTTCTACGAGATTTTCTTGGTGAGCTAGCTCAAAGATAGCTTGGGCCGCTTGCGATCGCATTTTTGAGGTAGGGCGACGCCGGGGTGTAACTGTCTGCTGCTCCATTGCTGCTTTCATTAGCTGCAACTGCTCAATCAGTTCTGGGAGAGTTACCGGGCGTTTTTGCGGTAGTTGAGCTACACCGCGACGGCGCAATTGCCGCTCTAAATGCTGCGGCAAGTGTCGCCCGCCTGAGTGCTCTGCGTCTTCTATTGCCGGCTCGTCGGCCGAGTCGGGATTCGCGGGGGGTTCTGAAAGCACGATACTTTCTGCTTTGAGCAACACCAGCATTGAAGCGTACAAAAACGCTTGGCCGGAGTGGGACAAATCGGAGAAATCCTTACTCTGATCTGCATCGGAGGCGTTCGTAAGCTTGCTCAGACATCGATCGAACACTTCAATTACCTTAACGTCCCAAGGATCAATTTCTCCCCGTTCCGCTAGGTCAATTAAAATTGCGATCCCCTCGGAAATCGTTTCTAAGCCATCTTGGTCTCGGGAAACGGCCATTCGATTTTAGATTTTAGATTTTAGATTTTAGATTTTAGATTTTAGATTTTGCCTCTGGGAAAACGAGAGAGCATATCAAGTTAATTGGCGGTTATTTCAGCAGGTTTGCCCTCAATGGCTGCTATTTCTAAACTTATCGGTTCTCCACTTTCTAACAAAGGTTGTTGACCTTCTACTTCGGCTTTATAGCGTTCAAGATTTTGTTCTAATTCCTGAATCCGCTGCTCTTTTTCGCGAACTTGGCGAATCTCTTGGCGCAACGCGAGGGTTCGCTGCATTCTCGACCACAGACTGAACAGCCACGCTAGTGTAGCCCCTAATCCGGTCGCTACAATTAGTTCTACGCACAGCGGAGCTTTAACTTGGACGCCTTGGATAACTTGAATCGCGACTGGCTGTGTATTTTCGATGCTGAATAATACTAGAGCCAAGCAGATCAGAAAGATGAAGAAGAAATTTAGCGATCGCATTTTCTCTGTTCCTAATTCTTAATTCAGGTCAATCAAATTATTTACTATTTGTCAACTGTTTTTTGACAGATGTTCTCAGTCTTTTTTGATAAGATCAAATCTGGTCAATTAACCATAATATCCGGGGAGGGGCGGGTTTATTGGAGTTCTGAAAGCTGAGTGAAGATATTGGTTAACCCGCCCCTCCAGCACATATCCTCTTTAGGTATGACCGATGTTTTGTGGTTTCTTGCCGATTCCGAGTGCTGGCAATATTTGATATTTCAAAGCAATGCCCGCGGCTACAAATAAGGCAATAATCAGCGCCCCAATTCCTACCGGGCTGGGAATCCAGAATATCGCCTCCAAATAGTTAACTTCTCCGGGTTTGAGCTTCCAAACTAACTGTTTTCCTTGCTGATAGCTTTCGGGAACCAGCGCACCGGCGACAGTTTCAATACTTTCGGCGCCCCAAGGCGTGTTCAAGCTAAAGTCTAGCTCCAAAAGTCCCCCCGGACTCAGCAGCAGACTGCCGTTAGAAGAAAGCAGTGAAAGAGAGCGCAAATCCAATTCCAGACTCAACCGATTTCGCAGCACCAATAACAAATTATTCTGCTTGATATTCAGGTGAGATTCAAACTTCGGCAAATCTGTTTCTAGCGGACTTGCGGTCCGATATTTTGTGGTTGGTGCGATCGGATTGTAAAATTGGTTGAACTTGTCTTGCAACTCGGCTCCATTATTGAAAGGAATCCTCACTAGAACTTCTGTGGGGGAAACCCGTTTAGTTTTTCCGTCCAGCAACCTCACCCGGCGTTCTACGCTTTTCAACCATTCTGCAACAGTTTCGCTGCTGAAGCTCGTCAACCTTTCCCCTAGTTTAATGTGCTGCACGATTTCGCCACGAGTTTGACTCTCAAAGTTAACCCCGACATCGTACTGAACGCATCCAGTAACTAGAGTTAAAAGGCAAAAAACCAAAGGTAAAAAAAAGAAAAAGTGCTTTTTCTTCTTCCGAGTTCCATCCTTGACATTTTGCTCTTTCATTGTACCTTTTTCCCTGTTTTTCCCTATTTGCATGAATTAGCAAAGCGTTGAATTCGCGGCACTGTTTCTGTGTTTCTATTTCCACGTCTGGACTTGCGAACCGCATACCATAAACGCGGTTTATGGGCTACAGAAGGGCAATTTCACAGATGCTGCGTGGCAGAAGAAACCGGGTCTTTTTGAGGTGAGTGCTAAGATTTTTCTAGCAACAGTATCAGCGTCACCTGGAATTAACCGCACTGAACTTATTGCCTAGAAGCTACACCCAACTGTTGAAACAGCATACTCGGCAAATAGGCTGCACCGCCTACCCATTCGGCTTCGCTACTCAAATCTGCCAAATTTTTAAATGCTTCAAAAATGCTGCCTGCCACCATTGTATTCTTGACGCGACCCACAATTTTGCCTTTTTCTACTTTATAGCCTAAGTCCAAATTGACAGAAAATTCGCCAGCTAACTGATTGGACTGACCGGCTCCTAAAACTTGCTCTACTATTAGACCTTCGTCCATGCTAGCAATCAAGTCTTGAGTGGCGGTATTTCCTGGGGAAATGCAAAAGTTAGTCAAATCAGGGCCTGGGCGAGACAATCCGCCACGAAAACCGTTGCCGGTTGATTCTACACCGGCGCGAGCGGCCCACCTGCGATCCCAATAAAATCCCGTGACAGTACCTTTGTCTATCAAGACTTTGCGGCTGGTGGGTGTACCTTCGTCGTCAAAGGGACAAGCAGAAGGGCCTAAAGTGGGGTCTTCAAAAAAGGTAAAGCGTTCGTCAAATAAGGTTTCGCCGATTTTGTCGGCTAGGGGAGAGGCTTTTTGAACTACTGCTTGACCTGAAAGGATGGTATCAAACAAGCCGCCGAGGGTGCTAGCGGCGGCTCTGGGGGTAAATAATACTGGGTAGGAACCGCTGGTGATGGTGGCTGAATGTTCGGCGAGGCGGTATTTTTCGAGGAGTGATTGGAGGATGCTGTCGGTGTCCAGGGGACGATCGCACGCTACGTCGTAACTGTATGCTTGCATAAAGTCTTCTCCCTTTACCAAATTTCCCGCGATCGAGCCGCTGATTATTTGGCTGCTTCTTTCGGCATACAAGTCTTGCGTGGTGGCAATTTTCACTCTGCCGCTGCGGACGTGAAAGCCGACATCTACCATAATATCGGGATTGTAGGCGTGAACTTGCTCGATGAGGTTTTTGCCGTTTTCGACTAATTCTTGAGTTGTGGGCGGAGTGTAGGTGGTTTCCGGGCCTTTTAGGTGGAAGTTGGAGGCGAGTTCAAATTCTGCGGGGTCGCCGATTTCGGCTGTTTGAATCGCTGCATCTACTAAATCGTCTATCCGCGTTAAATCTGTGGAACTGGCAAAACCGATTTTGCCTTGGTATATCAGCCGGAGTGCTACGCCTTGCAGTGCTTTGGTTTGCAGGGATTTGAGGCGATTGTTTTCAAATTCGATGGGCGTGTCTTGACTCGACAGGTAGTAGACTTCAGCCGCATCGGCGCGCTGAGAGGCCAATTTCAAAATCAGGTCTACGGTTGAATCGCTCACAATAATAGCCTTTCTGGTTGGGTCTTTTTTTTATTTTAGCAATTATCGCTATTCAACTTCTGATTCCTGCCTCATGCTCGATAATTAATCCGTGTATCCGTGTCAAAATCAGTGTCGTTTTCTACTTGTTCCTTCTCCTCTAATTGTAATTCACACTGTTTAAAAACATAGTTAACGGCTGCAAACAGTCGCTCTAAGTCCTGAATTGTATAGAAAAATTTATTTTGAGTAAACATTTCTAATTTCAGCTTGCCAAACTGCCACATTGCCCCATTAGAAACAATCCCAAAGATAGTTTGTTCGGGTTCATTGTTAAGCCGCTGCACGGCGATCATTTCTGCCAAACACTGCCCCCATCCTTCATCAAATGCGCTCTCTTTCTTGGCTTCAACTAATATGAAATAGGGCTTGTCAAAAACTACTGTGCCGAGGGGGGAGCGCTTCGCCAATATATAATCTGGAATTCCTGACAGATTCTCATTATAGACTAAGGTTTGGTGACTCCAGAGGAGAAAATTACTTCGATAATTTTTCCAAACTTCTTTTAATACAGGATAAATGATATTTTCACAAATGGCGATTTCCGAGTTGTCAAATACTCCGTCATTGAAAATCAATTCTAATTCATTCCGAAAAACTTCGCTGACTGCAAATTCTGTTTCGACAATGAAATTATCCCGTAGGTAATTAATTTGGAATTCTTTGGCGACCGCGCTGATACTTTTATAATTGCTAAAAAGCATTGTTTCTATCCAGAAAAGCCTGTATTGAACAGGCAAGATGCCTGTTCCACAATAATTATTGGAAATGTGTATTGGTCATCTGCTTAATAACTAAGAAATAATCCGCCTAAAATTAGCCCGATCGCAATTAACGCCACCCAAATAAACCTATTATCTTTCGTATTAACCTGACTCAAATCTACAGGCTCTGGTACAACTGGCTTGGGTTTAGCGTACTTGATATCAGCGTTTGGATTAGCTTGAAAACTGATTGATTGATTTTCATCTAAAGCTGCCAAATCAGGGATTTTCACCATCCATTCAGGAGGGATAGTGAGTTTGGGAGCTTCGAGAATGAACAGCAAGCGTTTTGCTTGTTGGCGGGTTTCTTGGCGGGGATGGCGGGTGAGCTTGCGGCAAAGCTCGATCGCCCTTTCTGTATTGCCAGAGGCTTCGTAGGCTGTCACTAGCCACATCTGCACCTCACCGCCCAACCGGGAATTTCGATCGACTAAACCGGTAGCTGTTTCTAAACTCTGCACAGCTTGAGCATACCGGCCATTCTCAAAAGCTACTTGCCCAGCTTGGTACTCAGTTTGAACAATTTCTAACTTTTCTGAAGTCACAAGCACCCACCCAATTCACAAATATTACTTCCCAAATTCCCCAAACGCTAGAATTCGCTGTTGTGTTGCGACATACCCGACTCGTTGTCGCGTTTGGAACCCAGCAAGTCTAAATGGTCTACCTTAATTACCGGCTTCGAGCGATTTGAACCCGTATTGCGATCTTGCCAGCGATCGAACTTCAAAGAGCCTGTTACGCCAATTAGAGAGCCTTTGCGAACGTAGTCAGCCGCAATCTGCGCTGTTTTGCCCCAGATTTCCAGATTAAACCAGTCTGGTTGATCGCTGTTCTTGGTTCTGCGATTCACTGCCAGCGTCAAACTACACTTAACTGTACCCGACTCAAAATACTTAACGTCCGGGTCGCCGCCGACGCGGCCTACTAAAGTCACAACATTAAGACTCATAAACTTTTTTGGGAATGTGGTCGATCGGTGATGTAGTTAAACAGTCCACACGCGCATTAGCCTCCAAACTGAACTTGGAACAACGCTTGTGAGGCTTCATCCTGATTGTACACCCAGTTAGCAGAACATATTGATAGTGGATGATTGGCAAGTCTGCGCTCAACCTGAGCTCGACAATGTACATTTCTGACTAGACTCAGGATGAAAAACGTAATAGAATCCACCTCGGTTACACTTTTGTAACAACATTATTGCACACAATAGTATTTTAGTTTTTGGGGGGGGTACGAATCAGTGGGTCTTCTCAATCGATTTTCGTTATCTAGAGATATGGGTATCGACCTCGGTACTGCTAACACGCTCGTTTATGTATCGGGCAAAGGTATTGTTCTGCAGGAACCTTCTGTAGTGGCGATCGACCAAGATTTAAAAATACCGCTGGCTGTTGGAGAAGAAGCAAAAAAAATGCTCGGCCGCACGCCAGGGAATGTCATAGCACTGCGCCCGCTTCGCGACGGGGTAATTGCAGACTTCGATACGGCAGAACTGATGCTCAAGACTTTTATCCGCAGAGTTCACGAAGGCCGAAGCTTAGTTTCGCCGCGGATAATTATTGGCATCCCCAGTGGTGTCACCGGAGTAGAGAGGCGTGCTGTCATTGAGGCGGCGACTCAGGCCGGTGCTAGAGAAGTACGGTTAATTGATGAACCCATCGCTGCGGCGATCGGGGCTGGACTGCCTGTTGCTGAGGCGACTGGCAATATGATTATAGATATAGGCGGAGGTACGACGGAAGTTGCGGTTTTGAGTTTGCAAGGTACGGTGATCAGTGAGTCTGTGCGGGTAGCCGGCGACGAACTCAATGAGGCGATCGTCCAATACATGAAAAAAGTTCACAATTTGGTCATCGGCGAACGCACTGCTGAAGAAATTAAGATTCAGGTTGGTTCTGCATATCCAACTCCAGAGGATGACGATGTAATGATGGAAGTGCGGGGCTTGCACTTACTGTCTGGTTTGCCGCGAACTGTTACTATCAAAGGCCCAGAAATTCGCGAAAGTATGTCGGAACCGCTTTCAGTAATTGTGGAAGCTGTCAAGCGTACTTTGGAACGCACCCCCCCGGAATTAGCAGCAGATATTATTGACAGGGGAATTATGCTGGCTGGTGGTGGCGCACTGATGAAAGGTTTAGATACTCTGATCAGTCACGAAACAGGAATTGTCACTCACGTGGCAGCAGATCCGCTGTGCTGCGTGGTTTTGGGAACTGGTAGGGTATTGGAAAACAAACAGTTGGAACGGGTTTTCAGCGGGCAGTCGTCGCGTAATATGTAGTTAAAAAATTTGGGATTGTGGATTTAGAAATACGGCTGCAATCTCAAATCTAAAATCCTGACTTAACAATTTTAGATTAGTGAAATTATGCTAAAAAATACATTCCGAAAGTGGTGGGATCTGCGGCTGCAAATTGCTCTTCTAGGTTTAGCTGTAACTGCCGCTTGGGGAGTTCGGCAAACACAAGGTGCGGCAGTATTTGAAGTTTACAATTGGGTGACTCGTCCGTTTCACGCCAACGGCTCTGGGCAAGAGGAACTTATCTCGGCGCGCACTCAAGAATTGCAAGCGCAGCTATTAGAATTAGAAAATCAAAATCAGAAGCTAAAAGAGCTTTTAGGTTACGTTTCGGCTAAGAAACCAGCAGGAATTGTAGCTCCTATTGTCGGTCGCAGCGCCGACCACTGGTGGCAGCAAGTAACCTTGGGGCGCGGCAGTAACGATGGCATCAAAACAGATTTTACTGTGATGGGCCCCGGCGGTTTAGTAGGCAGGGTTGTCAGCGTTACTCCTAATACTAGCTTGGTGCTGTTAGTCAGCGACGCTACGAGTCAATTGGGTGTGGGAATTACCCGCAGTCGCCACATGGGTTTTATGCGCGGGAAAGGCGGAAATCAGGCTGTGATGGAGTTTTTTGAGAATGTTCCCAATGTCAAGCCTGGGGATGTGGTTTCAACTTCTTCTTACAGTCAGTTGTTCCCTGCTGGTTTGCCTGTGGGAAAAGTGGTTTCGGTGGATATGAATAAAACTCCGGCTCCAGAAGCTGTGGTTGAGTTCTCTGCACCGATGAATGCTCTGGAGTGGGCGGTGGTTTACCCCCACTCTAAGCAAGTCGAACCAAAGGATTCGCAGAGTCAATCTTCTGCACCATCTGAGGGAGCACAGCAACAATGAAAGCTTTATCTCGGATGTCTTCGCCGCGATCGCGCCAATTTCTCAACTTCGCAGTTACATTTCTATCTGTGATGCTGTGCATACTGATATTGCCCACTCGGATGCCGGGAATGGAATTGTTGGGAATTGGGCCGAACTGGCTGTTAATTTGGTTGGTAGCTTGGAGTATTAAGCGGAAACGTACAGTTTGGGGAGCTGCTAGCATGGGCTTGGTTTTGGGGTTTCTTCAAGATGCGATGACGGCTCCTCATCCCACCCATGCTGTCAGTTTAGTTGTTGTAGGAGTCTTAACAGTTGTTTTGCAGAAAACCTGGTCGATTCCGGTAGATATTGTTGAGAGAGATCCGATTCCGATCGCGTTAATTGTGTTTGGGATGGCGGTGGTAGCGGAAACGGTGATGGGGCTGCAATTTTTTTCTATGGGCGATCGGGCTTTACTGGAAATTTGGAGCTATCACCAGCGAGTGGCTTTGTGTTCTGCTATTCTTAGCAGTCTTTGGGCTCCGGTGATTTATTTTCCGCTCAATCGCTTGTGGGAAATGACCAGGAATGTAGAAAAACCTTAGTCAGCGATTAGTCAGCAGTCATGAGTCCTTAGTCAACAGTTAAGTGTTCACTAATTATTGTTAACTGTAGTCATTCTACTATTAGTTGTTGACCGGAACCTAATAAGTGATGAACGGCAATAATCAAGTTGCTGAGAATGAAATTAGGCTGGTGCTTTTGGAGTTGATAGCGACTGCGAATTCCGCAGGTAACGGCAATTGTAGGTATTCCCAATGCTTTTCCTGCGAGGATGTCTGCTTCTGTATCTCCGATCATCCAAGCCGAACCCAGTGATGACTCAAATTCTTCTGCAACTTCAGCCAACAATTCAGTTTTTAAGGCTGTATAGTTGTGATAGGCGGCATCCGCCATCTGAGTTCCGCGAATGCTGGTAAACAGTCTGGCTAAACCGTAATTTTGTAACAGTTGAACGGCTTGATTTCTCGGCCGCAGGGTGACTAAAATCAGCCGCACGCCGCGGGAGTGCAGAAGTCCGATCGCCCATTGTACTCCCGGCTGGATGCGATCTAAGTGCAACAAGTCTGGCTGATTGACAATCTGACTGACGCATCCGAGAAAAACGTTAATTTCTTCTCCCGACAAGCCGGAACTTTTGGCTATTTCAGCATCGGGCACTCGGTTTTGTTTCATTTGCCAAAACTGCTGTTTGCTGAGGATTTGAAGGTTGAGGTTGATTCCCCGAGCAAGATATACTGCTTGAGTATCGGCTAATCCCTGTTGATAGGTGGCGTAGTAGCGATCGGACACATCGACGATGGGCCCGTCTAAATCGCAAAATACCGTCATCCGGGGGGACGACTCAGCCTCTGATGGTAGCTTGTAGTGAAGGTTTTCGGAGTCTTGGGCGACAGCAGTTAACATAAAACGTTAAGTAAATCTAGGGAGTTATACATTTCTTGACTGTAGCAAAAAATGTATAAGTTATAATACATATATTTTAATGCTTTTATTAAAAAAACCTATGAATTTGTTGAGGATGGGGTTCAATAAAGGCGATCGAGCCTGTGCGTCCATAACTTTAAGCGAAAAAGTGATTTTTGTGGCTGTTAATATGTGCTTTAGCCATTAAAGTTTAGAATTAAGTTTTTAGTCTTCTGTAATTTACCCATGCTCAAACAAAGCGATTTTGTTAGGAATTCGGACACTAATCGAGTAGAGGTGCTGTCCGAAGCACTGCCTTACATTCAACACTTTGCCGGTCGCACCATTGTGGTCAAATATGGCGGTGCGGCGATGAAAGATAGCAATCTCAAAGACAAGGTGGTTCGGGATATTGTGCTGCTAGCTTGCGTGGGGATGCGTCCGGTTGTGGTTCATGGCGGTGGCCCGGAAATTAATATTTGGCTGGAAAAATTGGGAATTGAGCCGCAATTCAAGGATGGTTTGCGGGTGACTGATGCGGCGACAATGGAAGTTGTAGAAATGGTTTTGGTAGGTAAAGTAAATAAAGAAATTGTTTCGTTAATTAACCAAGCTGGCGGCAAAGCAGTGGGATTGTGCGGCAAGGATGCCAATCTGATTCAAGCTCGTCCAGATGGCCGGGAAGGAATTGGGTTTGTGGGTGAAGTCAGCGGCGTGAAAATCCAGATTTTGGAGTCTTTGGTGAACAGCGGTTATATTCCGGTGGTGTCGAGTGTGGCAGCCGATGAAAACGGTCAATCTTACAACATTAATGCTGACACGGTGGCTGGGGAAATTGCGGCTGGTTTGGGAGCGGAAAAGTTGATTTTGATGACCGATACTGCGGGAATTTTAGAGGATTATCACAAGCCGGATAGTTTGATTGCTAAGTTAGATATTCAAGAAGCAAGAGAGTTGGTTGAGTCTGGAGTTGTGTCTGGGGGGATGATTCCGAAAGTTAATTGTTGTGTGCGGAGTTTGGCTCAGGGTGTGAAGGGTGCTCACATTATTGACGGTCGAATTCCTCATGCTTTGCTACAAGAAATATTTACGGATGCGGGGATTGGGTCGATGATTGTGGCTTCTGAGTTTAGCAGCGCGAACTTAAGGCCTAAATAAGGTGTAAATCCTAGCGTGGGGAGGGCGGGCGCGTGAAAGGGGTAAACTCGCTGCGATTGCGTATATCCTAACTAAACCTGCCCCTAAAAACCTTGAAAAGGTACTTCTGGGAAATTACTTCAACTAATTCTAACCGTTGTTGAATTTCAGCTTTTCTTAAACTATGATTAAACACTTTAGAGTTTTGGATTCTGTTGCGATTCTCAAGCCGATTTCAAATACGCGATTAGCGCTAGTGGAACCAGAATATGCATCTATTTCTAGTTTGCCAGTTGGACTTGTGGGAACTATTGTTGAACTGTATGAGACGGGAAAAGAATGTCAGTATTTAGTGGAGTTTGCTGATAGTCAAGGGAGTGAATATGCTATGGCTATGTTGAAAGCTGATGAAATTTTAGTTCTGCAATATGAACTTGCAGTTGCTTAGTAATGTGAGGAGAATAGAAGTTAGATAAGGACGATCGCACTTGGGCACAGTAAGGGCGATCGCCCCTCCATTGAGAGACAAAAATGTTAATAATCTTGTAGCTGATAGTTTGAGAAGGAACTTTTTGATAAAATATCAAAATTAAAACTGGCCGCACCCCCTTCTATTTTACCTAAAACAATCAAATTAGTCAAATTTATGTCTCGATTAAGTATCAGATCGAACAAAAAAGCTCTGGGCTTTGTGCTGGGTTTATTAATTTTTGTCATTTTCATTCCCGGATGTTGGGCTTTAACAACTAATATTGCTCCCACACCAGTACGGCAAGTAGATAACACAGTAGCGGTGCGTGCCAATGTACAAAATACGTCAAATTCTCGCTCTTCTTTAGGAGTTGGGCTTAATGGTATTGCTGACTACTCCACACAATTACCCTTTTTAGATGCTTTCAAATCTTCTAGGCAATGGATAACTCAATGCGTTAGCGGACAACCAAACTGTAAAGGTGAATGGGATACAGAGGAGTATAATCTTTTAAATCTTGATAAAAATGGATGGGTGAAGTCTCTGCCATCGCCCGAAGAAGCTCCTAAATATACTAGGGTAAGTACCCTATTACTTAGGGAAATCCCCAATCGCTATCCTTCAGGGCAATATATTGTTACTTATGAGGGTGAAGGTGCGATCGAATATCAATTTGATGGCAAAAAAGATGAGGCTGCGTCGAAACCCAGCAGGGATATCATTAATGTGGATGCCACACAAGGGGGAGGCATAATGATTACAATTACTGCTACCGATCCCAATAAAACAGGGAACTATATCCGCAATATTAAAGTGGTTCGCTCCCAAGATGAAGAGCTTTTTCAAAGTGGTGAAATATTTAATCCGCTGTTTATAGAAAAGATTAAAAAATTTAGAACCTTGCGTTTTATGGACTGGATGGATACAAATGGTTCTGAACAAAAAGAATGGTCAAACCGACCAAAACCAGAGAGTGTATCCTATGCTTACAGAGGAAATGTTCCCATAGAAGTTATGGTGAATTTAGCTAACAAAGTCCAAGCAGAACCCTGGTTTAATATGCCGCATCAGGCTACGGATGACTATATGACTAACTTTGCTAAAATGGTCAAAGATAGTTTAGATCCAAAGCTGAAAGTTAATGTAGAGTATTCTAATGAGGTTTGGAATTGGTCATTTCGACAATCGAATTATGCCTTGGAACAAGGTAAAGCGAGGTGGGGAGATAAAGGCGATGCTTTTATGCAATGGCACGGAATGCGTAGTGCTCAAATGTGCGATATCTGGAAAGGCGTCTTTGGGGATCAAAAGAATCGAGTTGTCTGCGTGTTAGGAACTCAAAGAGCTTGGAGAGAGTTAGGCAATTATGCTTTAGATTGTCCCTATTGGGTAGCTGAGGGCAATAAACCTTGTTATCAACACGGTATTGATGCCTTAGCCATAGGTGGATATTTTAGCGGAAACTTGGGCGGGAAAGAAAGTGTCAGCACAGTAGAGTCTTGGTTGAATGACGCAGATGGCGGGTTTGGCAAAGCTTTTAAGCAATTAAGAGAGGGTGGGTTACTTCCGGGATTCAAAGATAGTTTGCCCGATGTTGATAATGACTTTAGGTATTACTTAGGTGTGGCTCAAAAAAAAGGACTCAAGTTATTTGT
The DNA here is from genome assembly GCF_036704575.1 of Microcoleus sp. K5-D4. Classification (NCBI taxonomy): domain Bacteria; kingdom Bacillati; phylum Cyanobacteriota; class Cyanophyceae; order Oscillatoriales; family Microcoleaceae; genus Microcoleus; species Microcoleus sp. K5-D4. The sequence continues at coordinate 51,139 of NZ_JAUBSD010000002.1, read as the reverse complement.
TTACGAGGGGGGTCAACATATTGTAGGTATTCAAGGAGTTGAGAATAACGAAAAACTGACCAAGTTTTTTATGGAATTAAATAGGCGCCCAGAAATGTATGATATGTACACCCAATTACTGAATAGTTGGAAACAGGCTGGAGGCAGTCTTTTCATGCACTTTGTGGATGTGAGTTCATTTAGTAAGTGGGGAAGTTGGGGGGCTTTGGAGTATGTGGAACAAAAGGGTTCGCCTAAGTATGATGCTTTGATGGATTTTATTGATAAGAATCCTTGCTGGTGGGATGGGTGTGCTGTTGAGGGATGATCAGAAATTGGGGGCAATCAAGAATCCTTCGACACTTCCTCAAACTCTTGAGCATCCCCCGGTAAACCAGAACCCTCGCTACTCCTCAACCTGGGCGATTCCCCATTACTCGCACTCGCACCGTAAACCCCAGAATACCTGTCCTCTAAACCCGAATCCCTTAGCGAAATCGCACTTCTTTGACTCGGCGACAATCTCTCTGTTGACCGACGATTTGTCCCAGAAATCGGCGGCTTCCGAGTTAAAGTTTTCCAAGCAGCCTTAATCCCAGTCACCACGCTGCGAGTAGTTACCTGCACGTTTTGCGCCTGCTTTTTGGCGCTACCAATACTTCGATCGACCTGTTTGACAACCTCGCCCGCACTTTGTACTCCCTCGCTGACATCATCCGTCAACTCGCTAATTTCCAGCCCCGTCAACCGAATCGCCTCCAAAGTGGGCGGAAATTCGCGAGAAAGCGTGTCAGCGAGCTTTTCCACGCTGCGGGCCGCCCTGGCCAGCGCTTGCACCGCAGGTATTAAAGTCACTAAAATAGCAGTCAGGCTAACTGCCACTAGCAAAATCGAAAGTCCTAGCCAAAATATGGGGTCGCTCACTTGAATCTGGGATTGGGGATTGAGAATTTCATGCCATTTAGCGGATGGGAGGGCGCGACGGGGGACTCACTTCAGCTTCAGCTTCCGACAGGGTTTGGCGTTCCCGCTGAGTCGCTTCCAAACCTGCCGCGATCGCCTCTTTGAGTCTAATCAAAGTTTCGTCCCAATTCCGGATGGCAGTTTCAGAAAGTCGATCGGCCTGCAATTGCACGCTAGTCGATAAATCTTCCGCCAACTCCGGCAAAGCATCGGCCGATTTTTTCAATATCTGGCGCGTCTCCTTGCCCGGTCGCGGTGCCATCAGCAAGCCAGTCACCGCCCCGATCGCAGAACCCACAAGCAAACCGCCAATAAATAATCCTGAACGTTTAGTTGACATTTTTATAACTTCTCTCCATACACCAATTTTAGGCACGTTTGCCCGATCGCAGCCCTTTACAAAGGTAGAAATATTGTTGAAAATCCTACGGAGTCAGCACGGGCGGCAGTTTTAGGATAGCTTACCTCAAACGTCGATCGCGCCTGGACCAAAGCATCCGTCCCAAACCCAGCAATCCCAAAAGTTGCTGAACTTGTTGCAGTTGCAATTCCAGTTGTTGATAACGTAGTCGCAGTTGGCGGGTACCTTGCTGCCTTTTACCAAGGAAATCCGGCGTCGTACTGAGGACATTGCTGCTACAGCGTTCGATTGCTGCGATCCGAAGTTCCAAACGTGCGATCGTCCGCCTGATTTTCCACACTCTCGCAGCGATATAAAAACAGACTACAGATATTAGTATATTGATAATTACAACAGCATTCAGCATTTATTACTTATTTTCAACTACTAACATATTCCGCTTTTTGTGGCGGGCTATGAGCAACGGCCTACCAGATATATTGTAGGGAGACAACATTGTTGCGTCCTGAGCTCTGTTTTAAGGACACAACAATGTTTTGTCCTGAACTATGTGTCCCTCTCCCTAAGCGGGGTCAATTTTTAAGCCTGAGACATAGCAGGCAAACAAACCTTAGTACCGCCCAAACCGCAATAACCGTTCGGCTCTTTAGCAAGATACTGCTGATGATAGCTTTCTGCGTAATAAAACTCAGGAGCATCAATAATTTCAGTGGTAATCTTGCCGTAACCTGCCGCAGTCAAAGCCTGCTGGTAAGCATCGCGCGAAGCTTCAGCTAGCTGCTTTTGGCTGGCTGAATACGTGTAAATTCCCGATCGATACTGAGTACCAGAATCATTGCCCTGACGCATTCCTTGAGTAGGATTGTGACTTTCCCAAAAAACTTTGAGCAGCATTTCGTAACTAATTACTTTGGGATCGAACACAACCAGAACTACTTCATTATGTCCCGTCATCCCGCTGCAAACTTCATTGTAAGTAGGATTCGGAGTAATCCCGGCCGCGTAGCCAACAGCGGTCGAAAAAACTCCATTTTGTTGCCAAAATTTGCGTTCTGCTCCCCAAAAACAGCCCAGGCCAAACAAGGCAGTCTCCATGCCGTTTGGAAAGGGAGGTTTGAGCGGATTGCCGTTAACAAAGTGAGTTGCCGGTACCGACATCGACTCTGCCCGCCCCGGCAAGGCCTCTTGGGGAGAGGGCAGGCTCGACTTTTTGCCAAATCCAAATAGCACCATAAGTTTGTGAGGGGATCTCTGATAAACGTCTTTACCTTACTTAATAATATCAGATGTATACTGAAAGTAGTGGCCCTCTTAAAGGTAGAAGGTAAAAACCAGAAGGCCGATTTTTTTTACGGAAGGTTTTTGGTGATACTGCTCACTGCCCACGCAGTTTTAAATCACATTAGGTAGTGTTCTATGTCACCAAAACACACCTAAAATATCACCTATTGTTGAGTTGTAAATCACGCGGATTTTAGGCAAAATAGCCGATTATTAAAGGTATGGTGTTGTAGTAGTTATTCAATACCATTTATTGGGAGTGTGTAGAAATGGGCGCTAAACCTTGTAGTCAACCTTTAAAATCTAATCCGTTTATTACTTACCGCGACCCAATTACAGGCAAGTGGATTGTGGTAAATCAGACTTTGCCCAAAGCAGCAGAACAAGCACAGCTAGCAGCAGCTTGAGTTTTCCTATTGATTTTTGACCTAAAAATTAACCATTCTTTCAAACTTTAGGACTTACGCAAAAAGTTATTGGACGCGCTATTTATATTCGTAAGGTGCTTACGTTACACATACCTAAGCACCTTACTTTGAAACATTTCTCATCTCTTTTTGCAGTTCCAAATACCGATAGAGATATTCCGAAACTATCCCGTGCAAAAACAAGTCGCGTGCCGCATTAAACGGACTGTTTGGGGCTAGCGGATGGCGATTGACAATTACATGATTCCAGTCGCAATTTCCCGTAATCTCGCTGACGTACACTCCGAAGTTTTCATCTAACTGAAGCGACATCACTGCTCGCGCAAATTCGTCGCTAGTCAAACACAAAGAATAAAAAACTTTAAACAATTCGATCGCCGATTCTAAATCCAGAATGTTTAGCAATCTGCGTTTTTCAAAATCTATGGCAACTTCTACTGGTTGAATGCTATCATAATTTATTCCCCGTTTTTTGACCACTTGCAACCAGTTAGGATTTGTCAGCATTGCCTGGTTGTAATCCCAGACAAAGTTATAGAGAATTAAGTCGTGTTCGAGAAACGCATTGTCAGCTAAATCGCTAACAGTGCGCGGATAAAGCTTTGACTTTTCTATCTGGGTGTCGGGGCCGTTGTCAATCAAGAAGTTAATAATGTTGGAGCCGATGCAGATGTGTCGGACAATTAAATAACAAGCTTCTGGCGAGACAAAGTTATTTAGGAAAAATGCAGCCGATTTGTGCATTAAAGTGTAAGCGCGGAATTGAAATGGCAACAGGCGCTTTGTTGTCATAATTACCGCCAGCAACAAGTTAGCAATTACTTTGATCGGAATCAGCAAATAACTGCGAGTCCAGTTTTGCAAATCCCGGATCATGTAAGCTTTTGCCACTAAATCCACGGGAATAGATCGATCGCAAAAAAGCACATCCCAAACATTCGGATCTCGGCGGTTGTAGGGTTTGGTAGCGTAAGGGATTTTTCGCTCATCGGGGAGATTTTCGGTATCTTGTTTTTGCAGCTTTTGCATTAACGAATTTCCTCCAATTGCAGCAAATATAAACGAGCAGTGACGCGAGCGGTTTTGACAATGCGGCGGGCAATATCATCTGTCATCCATTCGGCATTAATCAAATTTTCCAGTTTGGCTAAATGCGACTCGTCATTAGATCCGTGATACGCTAAAAACGATACTTGTTCGTCTTGCAAACCGAGACTTTCTTTAATTTGTTTTGCCCACTTTCCCGCCAACCGATTGCCCAATCCTTCGATAATAAACATACTGCCAATTAAATCGACCGGATTTTCCCGCGATGCTTGGTGAAAGATAAAAGCTGATAGTGCTTCGCTGCCAATATTCTTATCATATTCCACTATTTTTGCCAATTCACCGCCCACAGAAACATAATTTTGTTCTAGCATTTGATAGTCGCGGTGTTCGTCTTGAGCATGACCGATAAAAGTCGATCGCAGGCGAAAGTCACTCATGTTAGAAGCAGCGCGAGCAATCCAGCGAGCTCCCTCTACAACTTGCGGCCGGAGATTGCACAGCAAAGCTTGATAATCTTCTATTGTAAACTCTCCCCGGTACAATTTGCGGACAATAGGAACAGAACGAATTTCGCGATCGAACTTCAGCCAAATCCATGCTAACTCCCGCAACAAATAAGCTTGCGGAGAGTTGGGGTGTTCGGGTTTAAAGCTTTCGAGAGGCGAAGCTTCGGGAACCTCATGAAAGTTAGAAATTTGAGAACTCATAGGCTTATGGGTATTTTCCACAGCAGTTAACATCATATATGCCGTTGTAAAGCGACCGCTTTCCGGGACAAAACAAAAGATTTTCTGTCCCGGCTGCAACTTGCCCGAATTGAACAATTCCTCTAACATTAAATAAATCGAGGCGCAGCCTGTATTTCCCCGACTGTATAAGTTAGTAAACCATTTTTCTTCAGGAATCATGCAGCCTGCTTGTTCCAGAAGTTCTACAATTTGCCCCCGGAAAAAGTGAGACGAATAGTGGCACAGCAGCCAGTCGATTTCCTGCGGACAAACTCTCCCGGCTTTAATCAACCGCAGCCAACCTTCAACGCCTAATTTCATTACATTTTCCAGCAAGCGAATATTTTGCCGCAAGTCAAAAGCTCCCGCTGTGGCGGCATCGAGGTAGGAGGAATAATCCAACCAGCTTTTAGTGGATGTTTCGTCGGCTAATCCTGAATACATACAAACAGGATAAGCATTGGCGTGAGAAACGAGTTCAATCCATTCTATTTTTAAACTAATTCCTGTCGCATTAGGATGGTTTTGGAGCAACAATGCTCCCGCACCGTCGGAGAGCATCCAGCGCAGAAATTCTGTATCGAAAGGCAGGGGTTTTCCCGCTTGCACTGAAGTCTTTGCTTCAAATTTGGTGTTTTTAAACAGGCGCGAGGGAAATTCGGAAGCGACGGCAATGGCGGTTTGTTTCTTGCCGAGTTCGATTTGAGAGGCGGCGTAATTTAAAGCACTAACTCCGGCACAGCAAACTCCTTGAGTTGACACTATTTCTAGGGGAGATAATTCGGAAAGTTCCCCGTGTACTGTGCTGGCAAATCCCGGTACTAATAAGTCTGGTAAAGTGGTAGCGCAGGCCAATAAGTCGATCGCCCCTGGTTCCAAATTTGCCTGGGCGATCGCGTCACGGACGGCAAACGCTGCCATTTGACTGTTAGAATATAGTGTTTGCTGCTGTTTGTCGATCGCGTAGTAGCGCTGTTGAATGCCGTTGCTGTTGAGAATTCGCTGCCTGACTCTCGAAGGGCGCGAGGCAATTTTGCCGAGATATTCTTCCATCTCATCGTTATTAATCGGTTCTCCCGGCAAAAACTTTCCCATCCGATTGATATAAGCACTGTACATGGCGTACACCTCTAAAGTTGCTAATTTACTCGGGTTCGTTGTTTTGTTAAATCAAGGCAGAAAATATCTAAAATTGATGGTGCTTTGTGAAGCAGTGAACTTGCAAGGAGAAACCAGCTATCTTGTAGAGTCGCCGGAAATCAGGCAAGTTGAGCAACAGCGACAACAAGTGACAACAAGTTACCTGAAGCGGGGTGAAGTTTATTGTAATTGAGCCAATATGTAACTAGAGTTCCTTCGCAGCTTCCCGACTGAAATGGATATTGCAAAACTAGATACTTGGTATTCTCCTTCTCAACGCCGCACGGCTGTTTCGCTGTTGATGAAACGAGTAGGCGTAACTCGCACTAGGGCTGAATGCTTTATCAGGCTTTGGGTTTACTTATCGGTGAAACAGCTTGAGGAAAGCCAGCCCCGTCTCAAACCACCGCTGGGGAAACTGGAAGTGCCAGCAACAGAAGTGCAGTGCACTCACCGGGAAGCCGCCGAACTATTTTACTGCGATTCCGATCGCGGGAGCGATCGGGCCGCCGGAATGATGTTAGATAAATTAGCAGCACTCGGATTAATCGCAAAACACTTTGATGGTAACGCTACGGCAATTCAAATTCAACCAGTTTCAGAAATTTTAGAGGTCGCCGAACCTCAAAAGCCTGTACAACTCCAATTAGATAATTTTGACCCCCGGTGCGACGCGATTCCCGTTGCCAATTTATTAGCCACAAATTACAACTGGATGAACCGAAACACTAACGCCGTCCCCCACAAAATTGCTAAAATACTCCGGTTTTTTGCCAGTCAATACTCAAAGGGAATGCGAGTTTTGCGCCGCTCAGATAATCTCAATCCAGTCGGATTTTACTTACTTTATCCCACAGCTAGCGAATCTGAAGTAAATTTTTTTAATGCTGCTAGTAAAGGGCTTCATTTAAGTTCTATTTCCGATATCGATCCTTTCAAGATGGCGCTACCAGGAGATATAAATTGCCAGTCAGTATTTGTCCGCAGTTGGATGATCGAGCCGCAGTATTTGTCAGAATACCGCATTGCTTTTCTCGAAGACGCACAAAAAGTTTTAGGCGAAATGCAAACAGATTTTCCCAATCTTTGCGACTTGTACACCCTGATGATTCACCCCATGTACGAAAAAATGTGCCTGACCTTGGGATTTCAGAAGACTAGCAGTGATAGTCAGTTATCTGTTTATTGGATGTATCTAGCATTGGATAGATTTTTAGCATTAAATATCAAAGAAGCGTTGCTCCAACTGTAATAGACATCTGGTAAACAGCCAGTCAAGGGCAGGCAGGATGCCTACACCACAAGAGTTTTACTCGTTACCAGGCTCTGCCTGGTAACGGAGATCCACAGGCTCTGCCTGCAATTTTCGCAAGCAAGCGAGGCAGAGCCTCTGTACATCTGTTCCCAGGCAGAGCCTGGGCAACCAGTTAATCGCCGAATCATCTTGTCTATAAAACTTCCCGTCCCAAATAGGGTTGTAAGGCTTCCGGCACTTTTATAGTTCCGTCTGGCTGCTGGTAATTCTCCAAAATTGCTGCCATTGTGCGGCCCACAGCTAAACCGGAACCGTTGAGGGCGTGAACGAATTGAGTGCCTTTTTTACCCGCTTCTTTAAAGCGAATATTTGCCCGCCGCGCCTGAAAATCTGCGACGTTGGAACAACTGGAAATCTCGCGGTATTTGCCCGCAGATGGCAGCCACACCTCTAAATCGTAGGTTTTGGCTGCTGCGAAACCTAAGTCGCCGGTACATAGTGCGATCGCCCGATAAGGCAATTTCAGCGCCTGCAAAACTCCCTCAGCATCCTGCACTAACTTTTCGTGCTCTGCCTCGGAGGTACTCGGATGCACGAGTTTTATCAATTCAACTTTATTAAATTGGTGCAATCGAATTAATCCCCGCGTATCTTTGCCGTAACTGCCAGCTTCCCGCCGAAAACAAGGAGTGTAAGAACAGTGATAAATTGGCAACTGTTCTGCTGTCAAAATTTCACCTCTGTACAAATTGACAACCGGAACTTCGGAAGTAGGAATTAACCACAAATCATCTTGGTCGCACTTGAAACTTTCTTCAGAAAATTTGGGTAATTGACCCGTAGCAGTCAGGGATTCAGTGTTAACTAAAAATGGGGGAATTACTTCTACATAACCGGCTTTTGTGTGGCGATCGAGCATGAATTGAATTATCGCTCTTTCCAGGGCTGCACCAGCTCCCATTAAGCTCACAAAGCGGGGCTGAGCGATTTTTACAGCCCGTTCAAAGTTGATAATTCCTAATTTTTCGCCGATTTCCCAGTGCGGTAAAATACCTGAATTTTGGGGTATGTATTCGTCTCCCCAGCGCCGGATTTCGACGTTTTCCTCTTCATTTTTGCCGATCGGCGTTGACGGACTCGGTAAGTTTGGCAGCGGTAGCAATAAAGCTTCTATTTGAGCTTTTAGCTCTTTTTCCTGTGCTTGCAGTTCGTTCGACTCAGTGCCGACTGCGTTGCCTTCTGCCTGCAATTCCTGAATTTCGGGAGATTCGAGGGGTAAACCCGATTTTCTTTTTTGACCGATGAGTTTGGCAATTTCGTTGCTGCGGGCTTGTAGTTGCGATCGCTTGCCTTCCAACTCCCGCTGCTGTTTGTCTAATTGCAAAATCGGCTCGATTTCATAGTTACCTCCGCGCAGGTTGAGGCTTTCTTGCACGGCTTGCGGGTTTTCTCGGATTAATTTGAGGTCTAGCACAGATTTATTGTAAATCTTAAATTTTAGATCGGCTGGGACAGAACGAGATGATATAGCAGCTTTGTTAATCATTGGCATATTGAATCATAATTTATTCTGACTCAAAATCTTCGTTGGGTGTCACCCATGGAGGGTGACACCCCACAAATGTATGTTATAGTTGCAAATATTAGTAGATGCACCCTGATAATTTTCTACCCCAGCCAGCGATGGTAGGGGTTTTTTGTTGTGTGGCATGGAATTGAAGCCCTGGATGCACTATCAGTCTAAAAAACCCGGTTTCTCGCGATTATCGTCTCAAATGAGGCAATTACGTCAAGAAACTGGGTTTTTGTGTCCCGGACTAGGTTACTAAAATATATTTCGTGTTAAAAGTTAAAGCCAGTGCGGAGCAACCAAACCCATTGAGTGTCGTTGCGGCTGTCATTCTCAGGATTAACAACGGCCCAAACACCAGGGGTGATGGAAATGTTGTCGTTGACCTGAAAGCGATAGAACGCTTCAATGTGATAGGAAGTATCTCGCTCGCGGCGCACATTACTGCTCGTCACGCGACCTGGCAAACCCACTAAAATCCCCGGTAGGTTGCCTTCACCTCCCACATCTGGGAAACTGATCCCGATCGCTGCATACACAATATCAGCGCGATCGTCGCCGTCAACATTTAGCAAAACCACGCCACCTCTACCATCAGAAACGCTGCTAACACCGGAATTTTCGGCATTGGCGCGAGTATAAACGCCCCAACCGTGAACTTGCAACCGGGGAGCAAGGCGGTAGAATCCTTGTACGCCTACAGAATCGCTGGATGTAGCAATATTGTCCCCAAACGGTCGCGCCGCCAGAAAACTGCCCGTACCGCCTGTGAGATCGGCTTTACCGCTTGGTGCAAAGGTACGAGAATAGGCTACGCCAATGGCTCCGCGATCGCCCCGGTACGCAAGCTGAACCAGAGCATTGTAGGAACCATTGAATAAACCGTTACTTTGCTGCGAGAGATTGGGATTGCCGGCGACATAGCCCACAGTCAGGGTGAGGTTTTTGACGATCGTCCAGTTGACAGCAGCACCGCCACCTCCCCGGCGGTAGAGGGGATTGTATTGTCCGAACTTCGAGGGAATTCCCTGACTATCGCTGGCGATCGTGGGAGGAGTCAGCAAATCCGTAATATCGGGATACCCAACACCTGTCGGGCCGACGGTCAGCGCCAGATTAGAGGTCAGCGGGGTCACATACAATACGTGAGGGACGGTGATTGTGTTATCGACATTGCCATCAAAGTTCAAGGCCGTCATATTTGTACCCGTCTTGTCGGCAATCCTGCCCAAGTTGCCGAATTCCAAACGGGTTCTGAGCATATCGCGACCGGTGAAGCTGGTTTCAAAATTTAATCGCCCCCGGTTGGTAACAGTAGTGCTGGTGCGATCGTCCGAGTCCCCAACACGGTTGCCGGATGTATCTGTTACCACCACGATAATTTCCGCATTCAGCTTAGTTGTGGTAGAGAACTGATTCGCTTCTAGTTGTGCCGTGCGTGCATCTAGAGTATCGACTCGACCCCGCAACACCGATAATTCAGTTGCAAATTCTTCTTGCAGTTTTTGGACGATCGCTAAATCTTCCCCAGTAATCTGGTTGGTTGTTCCTGCGGCAATTAGTTCGCTGACTCGATCGAGACAGCTATTCAATCCTGCTGCAAATTCGTACCGCGTCAGCGCCCGGTTTCCTCTGTAAGTTCCGTCGGGATAACCGACAATGCAGCCGTAGCGTTCTACTAGAGATTGCAGCGCCTGAAACGCCCAGTCAGTGAGTTTTACATCCGAGAGTTGAGAGACTGAATTCACCTGCGCGAAGGGTTTTTCTGCTAAGGTATTTAACGGTTCAGGAGCAACTAATCTATCAATTGGTGCAGCAAAACTTGGGAATGATGTTAGTAGAAATAGAGCAGGTGAACCCAGGATAAAAGCAGTAATCAGGTGAGAAAAATGCTGGATCTGCATAGGACAAAGCTCCACATAAAAACCGATATTGCATCATTCTCAAGAACGGGCAAGATGCCCGTTCCACAAAAAAATTCACTCTTTGTGGAACGGGCATCTTGCCCGTTCCTAAACAAGTAATTGAAAAAGGTGCAATATCTCAGTTACATCCGTTAAATTCGTTACAGAATCCTTTGCCGAACTTCCTTCTTCCTTTTCCCCCTTGGGGGGGCAGGGGGGTTGGCTTCCCCTACGCTGCACTTGAACCGGTGCGAACTTTGTCAATCGTCACTGCGATAATTATCACCAGACCTTTGACAACTAACTGCCAGAAGAAAGACACATTCATGAGAGTTAGTCCATTGTTGAGCAGGGCAATAATTAAAGCCCCCAGCAAAGTACCCCAAATAGTGCCAATTCCACCTGTGAAACTCGTTCCTCCCAAAATTACAGCAGCGATCGCATCTAATTCGTAGCCTTGCCCTAACATCCCCGTCGCACTGTAGAGGCGCGACGCGCTCATAATTCCACCTAAACCAGAAAGCAACCCACTCACGCCATAGACAAATAACAGCACCCGACTCACCTTAATACCTGTCAATCGTGCTGCCCGAATGTTGCCTCCCACGGCATAAATATGCCTCCCTAGAACAGTCCGTCGCAAGACAAACCAACTCGCTAAAACTGCGAGAAAAGCGATAATAACTAACCAGGGAATTGGCCCGACATAATTGTTACCTACCCAAGCAAAATTCAAATTTCTATTGATAACTGTAGTGCCGTTAGCTACTAAATAAGCAACTCCCCGCAAAGCTGTGTAAGAACCCAGGGTTACGATGAACGGAGGCAAACCTAAATAGGCAATTAGCGAGCCGTTAAGTAATCCTAAAAATACTCCGGCTATTAACGCAGCCGGTACGGCAAACCAACCCAGACCTGGAACTAAGGAAACCAGCACCCCGACAACTGCCGTCACGCCCAAAATTGACCCTACTGAAAGGTCAATTCCCCCCGTCAAAATCACAAAAGTCATGCCTGTAGCAAGGACAATATTGATCGATGCTTGCCGGATGACATTGATCAAATTTCCTACTGAAAGAAAGTTGGGCGTTACCAGGGAAAAAATGATACAGATGCCAATCAAAATCGGCAGGATGCCGGCTACTTGGATAAAATTTCTCCAAGCTTGAGCTTTACTGGCTTTTTGGCGATCGCTTGATTGATTTCTGGTGCTTTTTACTTCTGTTTGACTCATGATTTTTTTACCTCTGTTGCCCCGGTGGCATAAGCCATAATGTTCTCTTGCGTAATTGCTTCCCCAGTCGATCCGCCTACTTCACCGACGAGGCTTCCTGCTCGCATCACTAAGACGCGATCGCTCATTCCCACAATTTCCGGCAGTTCGCTGGAAATCATTAAAATACCTACACCCTTGGCTGCCAAATCGCTAATAATTCGATAAATTTCGCTTTTGGCGCCAATGTCCACACCCCGCGTCGGTTCATCTAGCAAAAGTACCTTTGGGTTGATAGCCAACCAACGCGCTAGCAGCAACTTCTGCTGATTCCCCCCAGAAAGATCCATTGCCCTGATGCTCGGGCTTGCAAGGCGAATCTGCAAATTATTAATAGCATCATTGACAATTTTCAACAAAAAATTTGAGTTAATAATGCCAGCTTTTGCTTCTCGATCGAGGACATTCATGGTGATATTTTCACCCGAAGTTGCCTCCAAAAATAGTCCGAGAGCCTTGCGATCTTCGGGCACGTAAGCAATTCCGGCGGCCATTGCTTCATTGGGTGTCGAGACATTCAGAGGACGATTTTCTAGTTTAATTTCACCGCTTGTCTTTCGATCGGCACCAAAAATCAGGCGGGCAAGTTCTGTTCTGCCAGCGCCAACTAAACCCGCTAAACCCAAAATTTCGCCCGCATGAAGTTTAAAACTGGCAGGCTTTACTTTGTGGCCGTCGCTTAAATTTGTTACCTCAAGAACAACTGCACCCGGTGTTATTTGATGCTTGTTTTCGTACAAATCCTGTAAAGAACGACCCACCATCATTTCCACCAGGCGCTCTGCGGAAATTTCGTGCTTTTCAAGAGAGCCAATATACCCGCCATCTCGGATGACGCTCACGCGATCGGCAAGAGCATAAATCTCTTCCATCCGGTGGCTGATATAAATAATAGCAATGCCCTCATTCCGCAAACGGCGAACTACTTCAAAAAGCTTATCTGTTTCGCGGTCTGAAAGCGCTGCCGTCGGCTCGTCCATCACTAAAATTCGGCTATTATGTTTGAGCGCCCTAGCTATTTCCACTTGCTGCTGTTCGGCAATTGAAAGTGTGGAAACCAGGTCTCCAGCATCAAAACTTGCGTCGAGGTTTTTTAAGACCTCAGCGGCCCTACGTCGCATTTCATCTTGGTCTAAAAATGTACCTCCTTTCTTCAGCTCGCTGCCCATAAAAATGTTTTCAGCAACTGTCAGATTGGGAGCGAGATTGAGTTCTTGATAAATAATCGCTATCCCTAAATTTCTGGCTTGACCGGGGTCTGTCATCTTAACAGCTTGACCGTCAATTTTGATTTCGCCTGCATCAGCTATGTAGGCTCCCGCCAGAATTTTCATCAGCGTACTTTTGCCCGCACCGTTTTCCCCCATGAGGGCGTGGACTTCGCCTGGGTAAACGGTGATATTTACATCGTGCAAGGCGGTAAAACCGTGAAAGGTTTTTGTAATACCTTGCATTTCGAGTACGGGCTTAGTTTTAATTGAATCTTGAGTGCTATTTACCATTGTAAATACCGTAAGGAAATCTGCTTGACTATTAAACTTAGATCCCCCCTAGCCCCCCTTAAGAAGGGGGGGACAAGATTCCGATCAAAGTCCCCCTTCTTAAGGGGGATTTAGGGGGATCTAGACTTAGGATAAAAACTGGATTTCTCAAGGGTTTTAGTCTTAAGTTGACACTAATGGTCACTCGCTTGTCCAGCCTTTATGTTGATTGACGTTTTCGCGAGTAATCAGCGCGACTGGAATCAGAATGTTTGGATTGGCTGGCTTTTTTCCTTTCCGAATGTCGTTCCCGACTTCAACGGCTTTGGCTGCCATGCGAAATGGATCTTGAGCTGCTGTAGCCACAAATAAACTGTTGTTCTGCTTGAGCGCATCTAAAGCTTCAGGTGCACCATCGACTCCCACAATAAAGAACTCGCTCCTTTGTGCTTGCTTGGCTGCTAATTCTGCACCAATGGCACAGGGGTCATTAATTGCAAAAACAGCATCAATTTTTGGGAAGGAAGTAAGCAAATCGCTCATCACTCTTAACCCGCCATCGCGACTACCTTCTGCGTTCTGATCTTTGGAAAGAACTTTGAGATCGGGATATTTGGAGAAGACACTTTGGCACCCCTGAACTCGCTCGACGACTGAAGCGACGGGAGGCCCGTTGATAATCACAACGCTGCCTTTTCCTTTCAAGCGATCGGCTATATATTGACAACTTACTTCGCCAGCTTGCACGTTATTTGAAGTAACTGTGGCATCAACGCCTCCCTCGGCGGCGGTATCAACTGCAATTATCGGAATTCCGGCTTGCTTGGCTTTTTCGACAGCGGGGGCAATGCCTTTGGTGTCAGCAGCATTGAGTACAATCATGCTGACATTAGAGGCAATAAAGTTTTCGATTTGATTAAATTGCTGATTTAAATCGTCGCCGCTGGAAACGAGAGTTGTCCTCACGTTTGCACCGCCGATTTTCTTGGCGGCGGCCTCAGCGCCCTTGCCAACTTGTACGAAGAATGGATTACCGAGGTCGCGGACTGCTACAGCAACTGATGAAAGTTCGGAGTTGCTGGTTTGTATGCTGTTTTGAGCGTTCCGGGAAGCCGCTGTGCAACTTGCCAGAGTGCTGCTGAGTAGACTAAAAAGACTGAGTGCGATCGTTACTCGTTTCACCTCAAACTCCAATGAAGGCTCGTTTGGAGAGAGTCGCTCATAAATATGGCGTTGCCAACCTAAGATTAGCTTTTGTCAGGTTTAAGCTCGAATACCTAATGTTTTAGGTGACAGGCTGTTCCTCGTACATGATTGTACAAAACCTTGTTTATTTTCTACTCTTAAAACTTTCTTGTTCGGCTCGTTAGACTGCTTTTGCGAACAGACAAGATACGAATATCTAGGCTTGGTCTTCCCTGCAAAAAAATCAACGAGGCTTGATTTTTTCAAGGCTTTACGAGCATTAATTTTAGCAGTGTCTTAGAAAATTTTAGGAGAATATTTTCGACAAAATTTTTCAGAATTTTTTTAAACCTGGCCGAGTCATATTGAATTTAACTCTCTATGTTTGCTGATGATAACAGTTCAATACTGGCTCGATATCTATCTTTGGATAGACAAAACTTTTAGCAAAAACTAAAGATGCGAGTTCCTATATCGACACCGATCTGCTGAGCCGCAGTCTGGTCGGATGCACCGCACCAACTCAATAAATCTTAAATTTTGCTTGGGGTAGGATATTGTAAAAAATCATTAAGTTTACAGTCAATTATCGTAGATTATAGTAAACTATAAACACAGTTCCGCAATGACCGATGCAGCCCGTTAAAAAGCCCTAATAAAAAAGCAGATCGTCGCTCAAAACCAACGGTCAGAGTAGGCGAGTCAAATATTTGCCTGTAAAACCTGCAATTACAGTCATCATGGCATGGTTTAAAAGCTTTGGATAATGGCGATCGCCCTTTTTGGCAAAATCACTATACTGCAATAATTGTCTGCGCTGTCAATGCCTAAATCTGAGATGCGATCGACAAATTACGTGTTCTGTTTCCTAGAAATATTTGCCAGCGAAGGCGGCATTCAATCCTACGTTCAAGACATTCTCAAAGCTTACCTGTCAATAACCGCAGGGTCAAACTCGCCCCCACAAGCTGAAGTTTTGCTGTTGCGAGATTCCCCAGAGTGCAACAATCCTTACGAGTCAAAAAATCTGAAATTTTATTACACCCAAACCGAGAATCCCTGGTTTGGTCGTCTTAAATTTGCTACAATATTACTAACTCGATTGCTGCAAAAACGACCGAAACGGGTTTTTTGCGGTCATATCAAACTCGCACCGCTGATTCAAACTTTATGCCTGCCACTGGGAATTCCCTACACAATTTTAACTTATGGCAAGGAAGTGTGGGAACCGCTTCCGCCCAAATATCAAACAGCAATGAGACAAGCTGACAGTATTTGGACTATTAGCAGGTACACGCGCGATCGCACTTGCCAAATTCACAACTTAAATCCCGAAAAATTCCAAATAGTGCCTTGTACTGTTAATAAAAATATATTTACCACTGGACCGAAGCCACAGGATTTATTAGAGCAGTACAATTTGGTTGGTGCTAAAATATTGATGACTGTAGCCAGATTGCGA
Organism: Microcoleus sp. K5-D4; assembly: GCF_036704575.1. Classification (NCBI taxonomy): domain Bacteria; kingdom Bacillati; phylum Cyanobacteriota; class Cyanophyceae; order Oscillatoriales; family Microcoleaceae; genus Microcoleus; species Microcoleus sp. K5-D4. Next base: position 35,079 of record NZ_JAUBSD010000002.1, on the reverse strand, counting down.
TCGACAGATATTTACAAAGGCGTCGATGTCACCATTCAAGCTTTGCCACAAATAGCCGAAACTTTTCCGAATGTGAAATACTTAGTTATTGGACGCGGAGACGATCGATCTAGATTAGCTAAACTCGCTGATGATTTGGGAGTTACCGAAAGAGTAATATTTGCGGGTTTTGTACCGACAGAAAATTTAGCAGCACATTACCAGTTAGCCGATGCTTATGTAATGCCCTCCCAGGAAGGCTTCGGTATAGTTTATTTGGAAGCGCTGGCTTGCGGAGTACCCGTACTCGCGGGGGACACGGACGGGTCAGCCGATCCGCTGCAAGATGGTAAACTGGGATGGCGAGTTCCCCACCGAGATTCAGCAGCAGTAGCGGTTGCTTGTGTGGAAATGCTGCGAGGGGAGGATAAAAGGTGCGATCGCCACTGGTTGAGAGAACAAACCCTCGCGATATTTAGTTTTGAATCCCTTTGTCAATCCTTACAAGGAATTTTTCAACCCTCTGGCTCAGATAAACTTATGCCGTAGAGAGCGGTTTCTGGGTGTACAATGGGAAAATTAACTCGATCGACCGCCTGAATTTCTGAGTAGGATAGAGTTATGCCTACCTGCAAAGACACCCAAGGAGACCACCGTGAACCAAGGCACCCCCAAAATATCTTTCAAGCTACCCCGTATTAGCAATTGGTTGATACTGCTGGGCATCGCGTATTTGTTGGTGTCTATTGGTTTGGGGTGGATAGTTAAATCAGTGTTGATTTTAGTAGCTTTTTTGTTGTTGACGCCTGTGGTCGCATTTTTCGCGCTTCAGTGGTGGCTGAAACGCAATTTAATTGAGGACAATTGTCCCGTTTGTCAATACGAATTTACAGCTTTAAATCAAACTCAGTTTCAGTGTGCCAACTGTGGCGAACCTCTGAAAATAGAGGAAGGTCATTTTAGTCGCTTGACACCGCCCGGTACGATCGATGTTACCGCAGTTGAAGTATCATCGGTTCAACAGTTGGAAGATTAATTAGAAAGCATAGGGCATTGGGCATTAGTTGGTTGTTATTGGTTATTTGTTACTTGTTACCTGTTATTTTTTATTTGTTACTTGTTACTTGTTGGTTCTCATAACCAATGCCCTATGCGCGATGCCCTATTTCCCAAATTACTTTTCCAAGCGCACAGCATACCACTGTAAAAATTTTCCAGCCCCGACATCTAATTCACAATAAGTATCAATCAAATACTTGGCTTGAGCTTCCACGCCAGATATTTTATCAACGTCCTGCGGCAAATCTTCGTGTTCCTCTGTTAACACGGCTTTCAGCTTTTCTAACAGTTCCGCCGCAGTCAAAAACTGCTCTGACTGGTTTGTTTCTAACACCACAAAGGTGTCTTCGTCATACAGTGACATAGTTTCAATGGTTGAGGTTAATTATTTCTAAAGTTTCGTACACTTAAGCGATCGAAAGTATAAACTCTTAATTACAATTTTTCAGCCCCGGGTCGATCGTGTTACAATTAAGCACCATCAGAATTCCTAGCGGATTACCGTTATTAACTTAGTTGTTAACCGAGTTGTCAACAGATCCGACACAGCATTTCTGAGGAGATTTGTCAAGTGCAAATTTGTCAAGTGTCAAATTGTCAAGAAATATTCGATCGGCTGTATCTAATTATAACTGGCACTATACATTCCCATGATCACATCTTCCACTTCAACCCCAGTTGCGCGCAAACCCTCTAAATCAGAAGGTCTCAAAGAACGCAGCAACTATTTACGAGAACCAGTTGCGACTGAACTGTTACAAGAAACTACCCACTTCACCGAAGACGGGATTCAGATTCTCAAATTTCACGGATCGTACCAGCAAGACAACCGCGACAATCGAGTTAAAGGACAAGAAAAAGATTATCAGTTCATGCTCCGCACCCGCAATCCCGGCGGGTTTACTCCGCCGCAATTATATCTAGCCTTAGACAAGCTATCTGAAGAATACGGCAACCACACGATCCGCGTTACAACGCGCCAAGGTTTCCAACTGCACGGCGTGTTGAAAAAAAATCTTAAAGCAGTGTTTTCCTCAATTATTAAAAATATGGGGTCAACCTTGGGAGCTTGCGGCGACTTGAACCGCAACGTCATGGCACCGCCTGCACCGTACAAAAATCGCCCAGAATACAAGTATGCACTGGAATACGCCAACAATGTCGCCGATTTGCTGACGCCACAAACCGGTGCTTATTATGAAATTTGGCTAGACGGCGAAAAAGCTATTTCGGCCGAGGAAGACCCCGCAGTGAAGGCGGCGAGACAGAAAAACGGCAACGGCACAATCTTTAGCGACGACAAAGAAGAACCGATTTACGGCAGCCATTATATGCCACGGAAGTTCAAGTGTTCCGTTACCGTGCCGGGAGACAATTCAATTGACTTGTACTCTCAGGATTTGAGCTTGGTGGTAATTACCAATAAAGCTGGCGAGTTGCAAGGTTTTGACGTGTTTGCTGGCGGCGGTTTGGGTCGTACTCACAACAAAGAAGAGACTTTTGCGCGGGTTGCGGATGAGATTTGCTATGTGGCCAAGGATGAGGTTTACGATTTGGTCAAGGCAATTGTAGCAACCCAAAGAGATTACGGCGATCGCACAGACAGACGGCACGCGCGGCTGAAGTACCTGATTAACGACAAAGGCGTACAGTGGTTCCGCGAAAAAGTAGCAGAATATTTTGGCAAGCCGCTAGAAGCCTTTAAACCGCTGCCTGAGTGGAAGTATTTTGATTTCTTGGGCTGGAATGACCAAGGAGACGGCAAGCTGTTTGTCGGCATTTCTGTGGATAATGGCCGGATCAAGGATGAAGGTTCATTTCAGCTAAAAACTGCTTTGCGGGAAATTGTGCAGAAGTACAACTTGCCGATACTGGCGACGCCACACCAAAACGTGCTGATTTACGATATTTCGCCGGATCTTAAAGAAGAAATTCAGGGAATACTCGATCGATGCGGCATTCAGCGAGAAACTGCGATCGACCCCTTAGTGCGCTATGGGATGGCGTGTCCAGCAATGCCGACTTGCGGGCTGGCGATTACCGAGTCTGAGCGCGTGATGCCGAGCATTTTAGAGCGGATTCGCGCACTTTTGACCAAAGTTGGCTTGCAAGACGAGCATTTGGTGGTGCGGATGACTGGTTGCCCAAATGGATGCGCCCGCCCTTATATGGCAGAATTGGGGTTTGTCGGGAGTTCGCCGGAATCCTACCAGATTTGGCTGGGCGGTTCTCCCGAACAAACGCGGCTAGCAAAACCAATTGAGGATAAGCTGCACGTCAAGGATTTTGAAGCTTTTCTGGAGCCGATTTTTGTTTATTTCAAGCAAAAACGGCAACTGAACGAGAGTTTTGGCAATTTTTGCGATCGCGTCGGGTTAGAATCTATCCGTCAATTTGTAACCAACTACCAATCTGCTGACTCGATGACAACTGAGATAAATGAATTAGAAGTTACGTCTAGTAACGATGACGGAAACGAGACTGCCACTGCTAGCGGTGGCAAAGTCCGCCGTCGAATTAGCGTCCGCGATGAAATCTACAACGAGCTCAAGGAAGAAGCAGCCCGTCAGGGCAAGCCGATTACACAGCTAGCTACAGAAGCGATTTCCACTTATTTAAAGAAGATTAAGGAGGAAGCATAAGCCGATTTGAAATTTTCGATTTTTGCTAGCATCAAATAAAACTCACGCAAAAATAATATAAAGGCAGAGCATTTGCAGAAAAAAACTTGGATTTTTAACATAAATCTGGTTGTAAATGCTTTGCCTTTATTATTTATTAGCCCTTGAAACCCCGTCTGCCTATGTCCTCTCTTTCTCTCTTTCTCTGCGTTCTCTGCGTTCTCTGCGGTTAAATAAAAAAATCTCTAATAGAAAACGAACAATCCCAAATTCAATGCCTCAATTACAAAGATTAGCAATTACAGCAGCTCAAATTTGCGAGCGCAAAATCGACCTAACTAGAGAACAGCAACATTATTTAAATCGAGTGCTACGTTTGCAAGCGGGCGATCGATTTATTGCGATGGACGGACGGGGACATTGGTGGTTAGCAGTCCTAGAAGTACGGGAAACCGGGTTATTTGCCTCCATAGCAGAGGAAATTGCTGTTAACAGGGAGCTACCCGTGGAAGTTACTTTGATGGCGGCATTGCCCAAGGGAAACGGCTTTGACGAGGTTGTGAGACAGGCGACGGAGTTGGGTGTGGCAAGTATTGTGCCGGTAACGAGCGATCGAACTTTGCTCAAACCAAGTGATCAAAAAGTTGAGCGGTGGAGAAGAATTGCTGCGGAGGCGGCGGAACAGTCGGAACGGCAAATTGTGCCGACCATTTTAGAGCCTGTTTCGCTTGATGTTGCTGTCAAAGATTGCGGTCAAAAATATCGATATATTTGTGTGGCTCGCGGGGACAATCGGCATTTGTGGGATTGTTTGATTGGTAGTTTCGATCCCCCCTTTGTAGGGGCGGTGCCCCCGTGCCCGCCCCCGACTGGGGGAGAATCGATTGTGATTGCTGTTGGGCCGGAGGGTGGATGGACTGAGGCTGAGGTGAAAAGAGCGATCGAATTTGGTTTTGAAGCTGTTTCTTTGGGTAGTAGAATTCTCAGGGCTGTGACTGCGCCGATAGCTGCTTTATCGTTGGTGGGCGCTGCTTTTGAGAAGTGTTAATATCCACACAAAAGTACCGAGACTTGCTGGGTTTGGCGATCGCAGCTAAAATGTAAATAGATAAGTATCAGAGAAGTAATATGTTACAGTCAGTAGAGGGGATATACCGAAATGGCAAAATTGAGTTATTGGAAATGCCCGCCAACATAGAAGAAGCGCAAGTTATTGTTACTTTTATGCCACAAGGAGGGTTAGTAAACTTGCAATCTCGCGGTATCAACCAGGAACAAGCAGCAGATTTACGGGTTCGGTTAAGTAGATTTGCTCCTGATTGGGAACTACCGGAGATGGATGCTTACGATGCCTTATAGTCGCGGTGATGTGGTTTTGGTTTTGTTCCCCAGCTCGAATTTGCGTACTGCGAAACGCCGTCCAGCTTTGATAGTTCAAGCTAATAATCTGGGGACTGGTTTAGGGCAAACAATTACGGCAATGATTACTAGCAACTTAGCCCGTTCAGGACACCAAAGCCGGGTTTTTGTTTCCCTGCAACACCGGAAGGGCAGCAAACGGGATTGCTAGCTGACTCGGTAATTATGACAGACAATCTTGTGACGCTTCTAGAAGTTGAAATCGATCGCAAAATTGGTACTTGGTCAGATATGGCAGCAGTGGACGCAGCACTCAAGCACACTTTGGGAATCTGATAAAAAAAGGCGTTTTAATTCAGTAAATATAAAAAAATACTTAAATTAATCAAATCAACTCTGTCTGGTGTTAAGAGGAATTATCAGATAAATGAGTTGACGAGTCATGAAAATAGAGTTGAGAAAAGGTCGATCGCCCTTTTGGTCGATTCCCTACGGGATAGCTTCGCTTCACACGCTTTTGGCAATTTTCGGTACACAATCAGTTTCTGCACAATCTCCGATTTTTCCCATTGCTCAACAGATTAATTGCGATCGCCCGCAAGGAGATGCACAAGTCAGAACTTGTATTCGGTTGAATTACGAAGCCTCGGATAAACGACTAAACGAGGTTTACAAACAACTAATTTCCCAATTGAGTGGCGAAGAGCGATCGCTACTTTCCGAAGCACAATTAGGGTGGATTAAGTTAAGAGATAAAACCTGTGAATTTGAAGTTTATAAAAATCGGGGCGGTACGGGTTATGGAGGTTTCCTCAGTGAATGTTTGGCTCGCATGACTAAACAGCGCACTGCGGAATTAGAAAACTATTTAAAACAAAGATAAAATAGTAAGTACACCGTACAACACCTGACAATAATAAAGATAAACAAGTATTTATGAAAAGCCGATCGCCCTTCACCCTCACCCTCACCATCATCTCAGCAATTGTAACCACCATCGTCCCAGCAGTTTTCGCCCAGCGACAGCCATCAGCCAACGAAATATACATCGATAAAAATTGCCAGCGCAATCAGCAACTACCGCAACTTGAAAGATTCACTATTTTTAGCAGAAACGAATTTACAACTAACGGTCAAAACTACTGGTTCTACGCCGCCCGCTATCTAGACGGAGCCGTGCTTTTCTGTACCTCAAAACCCAACTTCAACCAACCTAAACCTCTAACTGCAAAACAAATACAATCCCAATTTATTGACAAAATAGTCCCAGACCCCAACAACAAAACAGCCTTTATCATCGCAGTCCGAGAAGGAAATGGCTCCGAAGCACCCGTGACCAATTACGGCTTAGAATTGAGCAATGTCGATCGCCCAAAACTCACCTCCCTTTCCATCCTACAGCAGCGGGGAACCCTAAAAGACGGCGACCCCAGCGAACACACATTTCAAGGACGGGCCGGTCAATCTATTACGATCGACCTCAAAAGCAGAGCATTCGACCACAACATAGCACTGTTGGACACCAGCGGCAAAAATATTGCCCAAACACCAGGCAACTCCCAGAATCTCCGAGAGTCTCAAATCATCGTAAAATTACCTAGTAACGGCACTTATAAAATAGTTGTTAAAGGAGGCGATCGCACAAGCAAAGGTTCCTACAGCTTAAGCATTAATTCCAACCACTTATAACTAAATCTAAACCAACCGCTAGGCAAACTCGAAAACAGGTGTTTCAATCACCCTAATAGGCTTTCTATCTTCCCAAATCATCTTCTGCAACTGTTCCACAGTTTCAGGTGAAAAAAATCGCTCTCCCGTTTCCAAACACACTCTAGCAGGAACATTTTCAATAATAATAAACTTACCATTGATTTCAAGGGTATAATTTACTTTTTGTTCCACCATTGTTTCTTGCCAAATATCATTGTTCATTTTTATTTCTCCTTAACTTAAAATCAATCCAAATTTTCGGTTCTGGTTCGTATAAAGTAATGATTTTTACCAAAGGACGAGATGGATAACTGCACTGAACGTGCAAAGGTCTGTTGGCAAGGGTGAAGCCTAAAATCAAACAGCTTGGGCCATATTTGTCATCGGGATACTCTTCGATAACTTCACCAGCCATTATTGCTTCCCGGAGTTCTTGTACCCTGATACGGCGAACTATGCTTTGGTTTACTGCATGTTGTGAAAGCTCAAAATCATTTTTGACAATTTTGACACGTATTTTTTCAATGATTGTCATAGTTTCATATCGTATCTATAAGTTAACACAACAGCAAAAATTTTTAACCAGTGGCGGAACCAACCAAACATCAGCCAATATAGAAACAACGCCATTTCCGCAACCGCCATGACAGACATCAACCAAATAGCCGCCGCCCTAGAGGGTAAAGACTACAAACAAGCTGCCCAACTCATCAAACAACTACAAAAAGAATCTCCCGAAAATCCGTGGGTACAATACTATATTGCCCGCTACTACGAACTCACCAACAATCTCGAAAAAGCCCAAACAAGCTACAAACAAATACTCCGCGACATCACCAACCCCAAAATCCTCTCCCAGACCCGCCAAGCTATTCAACGGATTGAAACCGCCCAACAAAACCTCCGCCAACAAGCCATAGAAACCGCCAAAAACGACCCTAGCAACCTCGAACCCGGACTCCTCATCCTCGAACCCGTGAGTCCCGAAAACAAAGCCGCAGCCGTACAAAATATCAGCAGAATCTTTAAAATCGACGCCTACACAACCCGGATGCAAATCCAAAGCCGCGGCTGGAGACTCTACAAAACTGGCCCCATCGCCGAACTCCGAATTTACGGTCAAGAACTCCTCAAAGTCGGCATTCCCGTATTTTGGGCAAGCCTAAGCGATATTCAAAAAATCCAAATCTTCCGAGTGCAACACTTCCAGTCTCTTTCTTCCCCAGCCGTTGTTTGTAAAGATAAACTCGATCGACTCGGTGCGATCGAATTTAGCTGGTCAGAAGTTACCCAAAGAGTAGAAGGCCTGTTGCCGATGTTCATCGAAGTCATGGACTACTCCCCCAACCGAAGAAAGGAGCAATTTCGCCACAGAGAAATCAGGCAAGATTACGCTCAAATCTGTGACTTGCACATTCCCAGCAGAAACTGCATTCTGCGAATTTGCGACCAAAGTTACGAATTTCAACAAGGAGTTGACTTCACCAAAGCTTCAGCCGAACTCCCCACTTCACCCAATCATAAAAACAAAACATCGAGAGTCAAAAACTCTCAACAAATTCCTCAAAGTACCACCCGAATTAACTGGAATCACTTATTGGAAATATTCGATCGCCAGATTGACGTTACAGTTTGGTCAGAATTTACGCCCTTTGCCGAGACAGTGCTCGATTACACTAATATGTTGAGCAAGATCGAATCTCATATAGAAGTCGAGCGCAAATCCGAAACTCCTTGGGACTCAGCTTTTCAGCTATACAGCGGATTAGCTTTCCTCAGAAACCAAGAAAATAGGGAATAGAACAAATAGTTAAAATTAAAAATGAGGAATCCCATTTTTAATTTGTTAACGTCAGCATTGGGAATTATCCAATGCCCAATTCCCTATTATCAATTCCCAATTTCCTACTTCGTTTTCACCTGACGAGCCATTTCCCGGAAATTGTTCATGCTGGGGCCAGGGCCACGACGAGTTGCATTTGATGTCGGCATTAAATTATTAGGAGCAAAAGTCCGATTCGGTTCAGCTTGACTCGGCACTTTGCCGTTAGTTGCTGCAACTGCAGGTACTTTTGCGGGTTCCGCAGTATTAGCAGGAACGCTAGCAACTGGTTCCTTTTCTTTCTGAGACTTTTTCTCTACCTTAGCCTTTTTAGCTGGTTCAGACTTCTCAGACTTAACAGACTTTTCAGACTCAACTTTTGCCGGTGCGATCGCAACAGGCTCAGCCTTCGCAGGGGCAACTTTTGCTGGTTCCTTTGCTCCCGATTCGCCCAAATCTAGGAAATATTCAGACTTTTTCAAGCCCAACAGTCTGCCGAAAAAGCCGAAAATACCGCCGAAGAAATTTTTGATAAAACCAAACATTAGACTTACTCCTTTTGTTCTTTTAGAGAAATTTGTACAAGCTTGTCAACAAAGTTAGATTACGAGGTAAGGCAACTTTAGTCTACATTTCTTAATCAAAATTTACATTTTGCTGTATCTAAGCTAGCTCATCAAAGCAACTTTTAGGTATAAATACCAGGCTGCTTTGCACTTATTTACAAGTATCTCAGAATTTTTTACCGATTCCCACTAATTGCCGATCGTACCTCGATCCGATTCCCTAGCTGTCCTAGTAGGGGTAAAACTCCCTAGGGGAGTGATTTATGCTGTAATTAGCAAGCAATTTTCTTTTCAAATGAACAGTTCGCTCGATCGCAATCCCGTCATCCTCATACACGGCATCTGGGACACAAAGATGATTTTCAGCAAAATGTCCGCCCGCCTCACCGAACTCGGATGGTCAGTCCACAGCCTCAACCTCACCCCCAACGACGGCAGCCTCGGGCTCGACTTACTGGCAAAGCAACTCGCAGACTACATCTCTGAAACCTTCGAGCCAGAACAATCTTTAGACATAGTAGGCTACAGCATGGGCGGCATCGTCAGCCGCTACTACGTCCAGCGACTCGGAGGAATCAACCGAGTACAGCGTTTCATCACCCTATCTTCCCCCCACCACGGCACCCTCACCGCCTATTCCCTACGCCTACCAGGATACCTGGATATGCGCCCCGATAGTGGCTTGCTGCGCGATTTAAATCAAGATGTGACAATGCTCAAACGCATAAACTTTACATCAATGTGGACGCCATTTGACATAATGATTGTACCGGCAAACAGCTCCCAAATGCCAGTAGGTAAAGAAGTTAAAGTCAACGTTTTGCTGCACCGCCAAATGGTGACCGAGCCCCTAAGTATTAACGCAATAGTTGAAGAACTCAAAGCACCTATTGAAAATACAATTCCCACTTAAAAATGAATAGCAATTTCAGCCGCAACCCAGTCTTGCTGATTCACGGAATCTTCAGAAAATCGGGAATTTTTCACAAAATGTCTGCCTACCTGACCCAACAGGGATGGTCAGTCTACACCCTCAATCTCTCGCCCCATTGGGGCAACGCCAGCATAGACGAATTAGCCCAACAAATAGCAGATTATATAGACAAAACCTTTGCGCCAGAACAGCATCTAGATATAGTAGGATTGAGCATGGGCGGTTTAGTAACTCGCTACTACCTGCAAAGGTTAGGCGGCATTAACCGAGTGCAGCGCTTTATTGCCATATCTTCTCCTCACAGCGGTACTTGGATGGCTTACACTCTCTGGGGAAAAGGCTGCATCCAAATGCGTCCTGGCAGTGCTTTTCTGGAAGATTTAAATCGAGATGCTGCCTTGTTGGAAAAGCTCAATTTTACTTCGATTTGGACAGATTGGGATTTCATCATCGTACCCGCTTCTAGTTCCCAAATATCTGCTGCCAAAGAAGTAAAATTGTCTGTTTTCGCCCATGCCATGATGGCGAGGCATTCAAGCAGTTTAAAAGCGGTGGCTGAAGCACTTTCCGAACCATTGAAAGTTCATGATTAACCGTTTTATTCATTCTTGTATAATGTCAAATTTTGTAGGGGCAGGTTTCACCTACAGTAATTGCCTAAAACCAACAATTTCCTAAACCCGCCCCCACAGGCGGCAAATCGCTACCGGACTAAATATCAAACAGCATCGCCAACTTCAGCGTATTCGCTGCGACCAAAAATTGCTTCAGCTTCACAATAATACTTGAACTCAAGTATATTGTGGAAAGGGTCTTCTAAGAAGAAAGTACGGTGTTCTGTAGGCAAACCAACAAATCGCCGTCTCGGTTCTTGATAGAAATTTAAGTTATTTTGCTGGGCTTTTTCTAGCAACGCTTCCCAGTCAGCTTCGGAAGTAAAAATTAACCCAAAATGCCGGGGATAAATGCCTAGCTGAGGCGTCAAAGGTTCGCGGCTGACGTGGGCGACTATTTGATGACCACACAGACCCATAATCGCAGAATTAGGCGATTCGCGACCTAGTTCGCAGCCGAGCCCGTCTACATAGAACGCTTTTGTTTGGGCAATATCGGTCACGGGGAAGGCAAGATGAAATAAAACTTGGTTCATGGAGGTACTAAATGCAGAATTCAGAATTGTTCTTTAATTATTTATCTTGGTCTAATCCTTGGTTGGTGGCGATCGCCCTAAATACAGTTTTACTCGCGATCGCCACCATTGCTCCTAAAAAATTGCTCACTCCCGCTGGCCAATTTCACGGCTGGGTATTGGGCGTCCTCATCTGGGGCTGTTTGGGATGGCAAGGCTATGCTGTGGTGATGTTTTACTTTCTTGTCGGATCGGGAGTTACCCGCATCGGCAAAGCGCAAAAAGAAGCAGAAGGCATAGCCGAAAAGCGTTCAGGCGCACGAGGCCCTGAAAATGTCTGGGGTTCTGCTTTAACCGCTACTCTTTGTGCTGTGGGAGTTTTGGCATTATCTATTTTAGGCAATACAGACAAGATGCCTGTGCCGCAAGATGCTATTTCCCTGTTATTGCTGGGTTACGCGGCGAGTTTTTGCACCAAACTTTCCGATACCAGCGCCAGCGAAATCGGCAAAGCTTACGGGAAGCGGACTTTTTTGATTACCAGCTTGCAGCCTGTGCCTAGAGGTACGGAAGGGGCCGTAAGTTTGGAAGGAACGATCGCGGGTATTGTCGGTTCAATTCTGATTGCGCTGTTGAGTTGGGCCGTCGGTTTAATTGATTTGACAGGAATTGTTTTTTGTGTTATTGCAGCTTTTATTGCCACGAACATTGAGAGCGTGATTGGGGCGACGGTGCAATCAAAGTTTGAGTGGCTGACGAACGAGGTGGTAAATTTTTTTAATACGCTCATAGGAGCGATCGCAGCGATTATTTTAGCGGCGACCTGGAGAGCTTTTTTAGCTTAGTTAATCCTGGACGCATTCTCGACCCAATCAACCTGGTTTTTTACGATAATTCAAACGATTAACGCAGTATTTTTGCAAAAAAAGCCTGTTGCGCCGTCTAGGGCTATTAGCTATTAATCATTAGTCATTAGTCTCAAGCAATCAACTCATGACTAATGATTAATAGTTAATCAAACTAAGCGTCGTCTTGCGGCCCAAAAACCATTTGTAAAATCATCGTCGGTTCGCCCCGCTTGTGATAGCGATCGGCCCAATTGCGAATAATTTCATCTAATTCCTCAAGGGCTTGGTCGAGCCGTTCCGGCGGAATATCCAAAGTCTCCATAATTCGCATCACCTTCGGTTGTTTTTCCGCCCAATCCTTCATCAGCCGGAAATATCTAGCCGTATCCTCAACCATAGTAAATGTCCGCTCTTCCTGCTCTGCGGGAGAGTAAGTAGCGCGGGTGAGGGCATAAAACGGCATTCCCCAAGGAGAATCAATGCGAGTCACTGTCCCAGAATAGATCAAGCGCCGCTTAATGTGTTCTGCTAGAGCTTCGCTCAAAGGCATTCGCCTTTCTGGAGACATATCTTCTTGCGATCGCCTGTGCAGAAACTCGATCAACTCCATAAACTGAAAAGAATTGATCAGTTGAGCGTCTGGCGGATTCGGAGGAATCTTGCCTTCGAGATATTTTTTTTCATCTACAGTCAAATTGTTTCCCGGAATGCGAGGGCGTCCCGGCATCCAACCATACTGTTCCAGCCAGACATAAGGAAACTGAATCAAATACCTAGGTTCTTGCGAACCCAACATTTTCAGCAGTTTTCCCTGAGTCAGAGCTTCCCGGACTTCTTCAACAATCACCTTCACTCGTTTAGGCTCAATGTGATGCAAGTGTCCGGTCATCCGCAGGTTGTTGTCCTGCTCCATATAAGTCATATAAATGGCACACTTAGCCGCCGTTGCGGCCGCGTCTAGAAACGCCCCGTGCCTGTGCCCACTGGTTCTCATGGCGCTAAACGCCAGATATAGCATGATCTGATCCATTGCACTAGGGCTGAGGCTTTTGACCAGATCCAAAGAGTCATTTTTCATCACTATCCCCGAAATAGCCAAATTAGGAGGCATTTTGTCATCCTCCATTAAATTATTGCGAGAGCGCCGAATCAAGCATAGCCGACTGTCGCCGGAAAGCTTGCCAGCTACCCTAATATTCAGGTTAGTTAATTTCCCTGAGGTAACAGGGGCATGGGCTTAAAGGCTATCCACACCGCATAAGTGGTTCTTATTGGTGGCCAATTTAAGTAGATTGCTGCACCCTCTGCGCTGACAGTTTACCTATATATAAGTTAGTTATCGCAAGTTAATTATAGTGCAGCGGTTGAAAATTAAACCCTACCTGTGGGGGGGAGAAGGTAAATAACTGTTGCGCTCCCAGGAATTTGAGGCGACTCCGAGCCCCTAATTCTTGAAGAGTCATGGATGCCGAAACCCGGTTCGATCAAATAAAATAAGGGTGTTGCATAATTGCGGGAAGATTTTGATGGTTTTGTGGGATGGGATCTCGTAGCCCGTCCGCTGTATTTTCACAGCAGGCGGGACACCCTACAAGCATCCTCCTCAAATTGTGTAACGCCAAAATAAGGCGTGGAAGACGGGGGATATCGGTTGAAAAACCCAGATTATCCCAGGTCTGTGGGTAATTCCTGTTTAATTGAAGCGTTTTCAAAACAAAACCGCCACATACTAGAATCTATCTCTAGGTAGATGGCGGTTCCCCGTTTATATGCTATCATTTATCACAAAAAAATAATCTCTTCAGAACTGTCCACAAAAAGTGAAGTTGTCGCTTAAGCTGAAAAACTAGAATCCCAGAAAATCCGATCGAGCGATCGAATGAACTGCCCGAAGCAACTCAGTTGTGGTTATCACTTGCGTCCAGTGCGATTAGAAATCTTGTAGCGGATGAGTGTAAACATTAGGCTCAGTAAAATGCCTGCGTCCGCCGCCCCTCTGAGGAGGGCGATTGCCCTTTTGTTGAGTTTGGGCTGACAACATATATTGGGCGGTGGCAGTTTCGAGCATGGGGAGTGAAGATTCAAAAGCTTGAGCGGCGCTGGCACTCAAGGTAATGCCCAACAGGCTCAGTAAAGCAATTGCAGTGTAGGTTTTCATGGGTAGTATTCGTCCTGTCAGTATCTATTTAGAGATACGACATTACCCAGGCTGATCAGGATGAATTTCCCTGAAATTATCAAACTCTAGAATCAGCAATCAGGAATCACGAATCAGAAGGAAAAAAGAAGAAGGAATCAGGCTTTAGTTAAGCTATCGCGCCTTTAAATTGTATCCTAAAATCCTTGTATAAAAAGCGGATAATTATCTTTCCCTCTCCCTTTCTCACCCTCTTCCCCTCCCGAAGCAACAGACACTATGCGTAGCATCTGATCTATGAAGCAGTCAGAAGTCGATGTAAAAGAGAATAAATAAAATCTCTGGATTCACTAATAAAAAAATTCCTAATTGCACTACCCAGACGGTTGCAATAATATACAAAACCGCCACATACGAGATTCAATCTCTCGATAGATGGCGGTTTAAGGTTTATATGCTATCATCACTCACATAAAAGAAGAGCCTAATGACTGTAAACAAGAAATGCAGTTGCCTTGGAAACCTGAAAAACTAGCATCCCCGGAAATCAGATTGAGCGCTCGACACGGGCTGCTGAAACTAACTCAATAACGGAAATCGCTTTCGTCCAATGTCATTAAAATGCTTGTAGTTGATGAGTGTAAAGATTAGACTCCATGAACTCTCGGCGTCCGCTGCCTCTTTCTGGAGAACGATCGCCCCTTTGTTCGGTTTGGGCGGATAAAATGTATGAAGCGGTGGCAACTTCGAGCAGTCCGACGAGGGATTCAAAGGCTCGAACGACAGTGGCGCTCAAAGTAACGCCCAAAAGACTGTGTAAAGCAATTGGTGTGTAAGTTTGCATGGGGTTAGTATCCGTGTCATTGTCTATTAACTGATACGGACTCTCCCCGATCGATCAGGATAAATTTCTGTGAAATTTTCGGATCTCTGCAAAAAACCTTACCTCTTCAATTCTACTGATTCCGCCAGCAGCCAAGCACCTGCCGAATTCAGCCTACCCCATACTGTCAGAGGCTTTTCGGTTTCGCAATTGTGTAAAAATCGGTCGGTTTCCGAGTCCAAAGTCACGAGTTGCCAAGTTTGACCGCCTAATGATGCGGGGCTTGTCAGCGTTAGTGTCCAGTCTTGTTCGCCGAGGCGACGGAAAATGCCAGAAAATGGGCTGTGGGTATTTGCTGTTTGACTGCTTTGTTTCTCTCCTGACTCCTGACATTCGCCGCTGGCGGGATATGCTTCAGGTCGATCGAGATAATAGCGCTGCCAATCCAGCCAGTCCGATCGCCCCCGTGTCAAATTAAATAAAGGAATAACTGCCGCACTCGCCTCGGAATCTTGCAGCAAAGCTTCCTGCAAAACTCTCACCGGCAACTCCCGCGGCTGACATCCAGATTGCGCGCACAAAGCCGCCGCCATCCCCGCAGCCTGTCCAATATTCATTACCGTCGGTTGCAAGCGAGTTGCACCGTTGGCGATGTGAGAGACGGAAATATTTTTTTCGCACACTAGCAAACCGTCTGTAATCGCAGGAATTAGCGCGCTGTAAGGAATGGTAAACGGAGTTCCCGTCCAGCGGCCGCCCCACCGGATCGATTTGGGCTGCAAGGGAATGTCGCCACTGGTGTAGTGGTGGTCGTTGGCATAGTTGCCGATCGCAATTGTTTCACAAATGCCCTCAGAATTTATCGGCAACTTCGCGACTCTTCCACCGACAATAGGCAAAATATCTTGTTCTCTGACTGTACTTATCCCTCGCAAGCGCCGACTTTCTCGGTAGTAAGGATGTAAGGCAAAGGAAGAAAGAAGGGAAGAATTTTGTTGATTGTCGATCGTTGAAATCGGGAAAATATTCTGTGCTAAGCCGTAGCGGTGGCCGAGTTGCGTTTGAATGAAGCGGGCGAAACTTTGAGTATGCCAGAGACTTTCTTGCAGGAATTCTTGTCGAGATGCTTCAGATTTAATGAGTCGATCGACTCCTTCACCATAATCATTACCTCGAATCGGCCAATTAATCATCAACAATCCCCCTGGCAGCCTGCCGTAATTGAGAAATTGTTCGGGAGTGTAACCGTCCCAAGCACCGATAAATCGATCGGGATTGTCAATAGGCGGCGCGGGAATTTCTGGCGCCACTGCACCTTTACCAAAATCCTCCATAATTGCCACCCAAGTCGGGGCTTGCACCGAATACCTCTCTGTGAGAGCATTAGAGGCGATGGGCGCGCTGGGTTCTCCCCACTCGGCTTGGAATTCCCAACCCCAGCGGTGCCCAACTTCGGCTAAAGCCAGCAAATCTCCCAATTCCGTGGCATCCAAAGTGATTTTGGCCGAAACCGTAAAATCTGCAAACCGGACGCCAGAAATGCGAGAGCCTTCTGTTAGCACATCTTGAGCTGTTTGTCCACAAATCCACTGTAAGTTCGGCAAACATTTAACCCAATCAGCGAAAATTTCAGCACCGGTGCGGGGATCGTAAGTAAAAAAACTTACCCAGCCCCAATCCAAACCTCCCGGCTGTCGCTGCTGAAGTTCCCGCAAAAACGCGCCCCACAAACCGGTTTGAAAAGCTGCTAATTCATTGCCATCAGGGGCCGAAACGCCTGCAGCAGTTAGCATTCCTCCCAGCCAGGGGAATTCGCTTACTAAAATAGTTTTGGCACCTCGGCGGGCTGCTTGCACGGCTGCGGCAGTGCCGCCGGTGCCGCCACCGACTACCAAAACATCTGCTTTTAAGACCGAAGACATAGGCAATACCATTTTAGATTTTAGATGGCGAAAGGCTCAGTAAGGTGATGAGTGCGCTACGGATAGATATTCGGCGTTGGCGACTGCGAATTGAATTTTACTGTCTAAAGACTTGACAAATAATAAATCGGGAATTATGCAGCGCTCGCACAATTTTGTTACTAAATGACCGCAGGAGCGATCGCAACTTTTGATTTCTCATTTTTGGCGCGCCAATATTGGCAAGATGACACCGCGAATAACGATAATAGAAAAAAGGGAACAGCATCTATAAAGTTTTACGTCTTAATAATTTCCCAGTTACTAATTAACGGCTGAAAATGGAAAAAGGTTTTATTTTGTGGTTTACCGGGCTGAGCGGTTCCGGCAAGACAACTATCACCAAAGCTCTCGAACCCGAATTGAAGGCCAGAGGTTGCAAAGTTGAAATATTGGATGGAGATGTCGTTCGCACCAACTTGTCAAAAGGTTTGGGATTTAGCCAAGAAGACAGAGATACTAATATTCGGCGGATTGGATTTGTAGCTCACCTGCTGAGCCGCAATGGAGTAGCCGTAATGACCGCAGCTATTAGCCCCTACAGAGCAATTCGCGACGAAATTAGAGCAATGGAGCCCAATTTTGTTGAAGTATATATCACAGCGCCGTTAGAAGTGTGCGAAGGTCGCGATGTCAAGGGGCTATACGCTAAGGCGAGAGCAGGAGAAATTAAGGGTTTTACGGGAATTGACGATCCTTATGAAGAACCGCTCAATCCTGAGATTATTTGTTACACAGAGCGAGAAAGTGTGGAAGAGAGTGCTAAAAAAGTTCTCAGCAAGTTAGAAGAGTTGGGTTACATTTGATGTTGGCGGGGTTGGATGAGGATAGGGGCAAAAAGCGATGGTGGTGAAAAGTTATTCGCGCAAGGTGCAACTTGAGAAAAAATCTCACCCTTGTGCCCCCTTCGCGGAGAGGGAAAGGGAAGAATTTCTCTCCTTTCGGGCAAGGAAAGGGGCTGAGGCAGAGGTTTCCAGCAAAAGCTGCAAGCTAAGTTATTGGGCAAGCAATGCTGTCAAAAGTTTAATGATTCAAAGTTTAACAGTGTCAGTGCTGGCGGCGGTGGGTTCATCTCCTGCGGCTGCCCAGTTTATGCCTCCTCCTCCTCCTCCTCCTGCTGATGCGGGTTCTCCTGTTCCTGTACCGGTACCTCTAGCGCCGGGATTTCAGGGGTTTCCGGCAAGTGCACCTTCAAGTGTACGATCGGAAGTTTACACTTTGGGAGCGGGCGATCGTATTCAAATGGACATCTTCAACGTCCCGGAATACAGCGGCCCTAACGGTCAACACCAAGTACAGGCAGACGGTTCCCTGAATTTGCCGTTAGTTGGCAGCGTTTCGGTGTACGGGATGACCCTAGAACAAGCTTCTAATGCTGTTAAAGACAAATATGGCAAATACCTTAAACGTCCCTGGATTACCCTGAAACTGCTGGCGCCGCGTCCTTTGCAAATTGCGATCGCGGGCGAAATCAACCGCCCCGGAGCTTATACAATATCCTCAGCAGCAGGCCCCGGAGGCACAGCAGAGCAAATGGGAACTCAAATGCCAACGATATCGCGGGCTCTGCGAATGGCCGGCGGAATTACGCAGTCAGCAGACGTGCGGCAAATCAAAATTCGCCGCCCCCAGCGCAACGCACCGGAACAAATTATTAGTGTGGATTTGTGGGAATTATTGCAAAACGGCGATTTGCGGGCCGATATGACTTTGCGGGACGGCGATACTATATTTATTCCCACTGTAACTAGCCTCAACCGCCAAGAAGCACCGACTTTAGCAGTAGCTAATATTACCGGACAAAGCACTCAACCCATTAATATTGCTGTGGTGGGCGAAGTAACTCGCCCCGGTACTTATACTTTGGCAAAAGAGGCTCAAAGTAGGGTACAAGAGAATGAAATGGGTGAAAATTCTGGTTTGTTTGCTGCCAGGGAAACCAACGGCGGGGAAACTGTTTTGCAGCAAACTGTAACGAGGGCAATTAAAATGGCGGGCGGCATTACGCCGGTAGCTGATATCAGACAAATACAAGTTCGGCGCCTGACACGCGCGGGTACAGAACAAATTATTAATGTGAATTTGTGGCAACTTTTGGAAGGGGGAGATGTATCCCAAGATTTAGCGCTGCAACAGGGAGATACGGTAATCGTTCCCAAAGCCGAAAACCTCGATGAAACCCAAGACGAACAAGTTGCTAATTCTAATTTTTCACCGGATACGATTAAGGTGAACATTGTGGGAGAAGTCGTGAAACCCGGAGCGATTGCGGTGCTGCCCAACACTACTTTAAATCAAGCGCTGGTAGCAGCGGGAGGTTTTAATAAAGCGCGGGCAGAAATGGATTCGGTGAATTTAATTCGCCTCAATCCTAACGGCACCGTTTCGCAGCTAACTGTTAAGGTTAATTTTTCTGCAACTGCCAATGAAGAAACTAATCCCAAACTGCAAAATAATGATGTAATTATGGTAAGGCGATCGGGTCGCGCGACGTTCTCGGATAATGTAGGCGGGACTCTAGCTCCTCTCAGCCCGCTGTTAGGAATATTCCGGTTGTTCGATATTTTTCGGTGAGTTGAATAGACTGGCATTAAGACCTCAGAAACCCGCTTTATAAAAAAATTGCGGTTTGGTAATGAAATATCTAGGAATCAACCGATTTCCTGAAACTCCGCCACCAATACAGACGTTTAAACTAATAAGTTGTAGAACTCAAATGAAACCAGGGAAACAATCTCACGTAGCACTGTTTAATCATAAAAAAAACGCTGATCTGCAAAAAATGTCTTCTGGGCTTTATGAAGAAGATCAGTTTTTAGGCAGAAACAAAACCGAGGCAGAAGAGTTAAGTTTTTGGGAAGTTTGTCGCAGTCGCTCCATCTTAGTCATCGGCGTAGCAGCGGCAGTGACTACCGGAGTTTTCGCCTGGACACTGAATCAAAAAAGCGAGTACGAAGGGCGCTTTCAATTATTAGTAGAACCAGCAGTTACGCAAAATACTTTAGCAAAAATATACTCGGGTGAGCTGAAACTGCAACCAGCGGGCCCCGCGACGACGGAAAATGCCGGTTTTGACTACGAATCCCAAATTCAAGTTTTGCAAAGCCCGCAAGTAATGTCGCCGATTATTAAACAGTTGCAGGCTAAGTATCCTGAAATAAATTACAACTACCTCTTGAACCAAAAAGCAGATAATGTGCCTTTTTCTCAGGAAACTAGGTTGTCGATTAATCGATTCAAAAATACCAAGATTATCGAAGTTAGATATCGGGATTATGATCCGAAAAAAATTCAGTTTGTTTTGGAAAAAGTGGCGCTAGGCTACCGCAACTACAGCGTGCAAGATACCACAACTCAAATTAGTCAGACTCTGGATTTTGTGAAATCGCAAATTCCCAACCAGCAAAAGCGCCAACAAGCTCTGCAAACAGAAATTCAAAAATTGCGGCAGCAGTACAATTTCATCGACCCGCAAATTCAAACCCAACAGCTTTCGCAGCAAATCACCCAACTTCAAGCGCAAAGATTGGACGCGCAAACGCAGCTCAATCAGCAGAGATTGCTCTATTCCAATCTGCAAAATCAGCTCGGACTGAACCAGCAGCAAGCGCTGATGGCCTCGGCTCTGAGTCAAGCTCCCCGCTATCAAGCGATGCTGACTCAATTGCAGCAATTAGAAGGGCAAATTGCGATTAACTCGGCTACGTTTACAGACCAAACTCCGCAAATGCAATTGTTGCGAGAACAGCGCAAAAACCTGATTCCTTTGTTGAAGAAAGAAGCCCAACAGGTTCTGGGAACTGATTTGGCTAAGGTAAATTCGCAAGTGCTGACTTTTCAAGATCCGGTGCGGATTAAGTTAATCGAGCAGTTTATCGGTACTGCTAATTTAATTCAGGTGCTGGGCGTGCGGAATCAAGTTTTGGAACAAGCTGCTAAGCAGTTGAATCAATACTCTCAAAAATTCCCGGTGATTTTGCGGCGCTATTCCGATTTGCAGCGCGAGTTGGATTTGACTAACAATACGCTGAATAGTTTGCTGGCAAAACAGCAAGCTTTGCAGCTTGAATCTGTGGGCAAAAAAGAGGTGGCTTGGGAAGTTATTGCTAAGCCGGAAATTCCGCGTTACAAAAATGGCGAGTTGATGGCTGTTGCTCCGATTATGCCTTTGAATTTGGCTTTGGGGGGATTGGCTGGTTTGCTGTTTGGTATGCTGGCGGCGCAGTTGGCGGAACGGTTTAAAAATAAAACGGTGTTCCAAACTCCAGAGGATGTCAAACAGTCGATTCGCCTGCCTTTGTTGGGGGTAATTCCTGCTAGCGATAAAATTTTGAGACTTCCTCCTGCTGAGACAAGCCCGGTGGATGTGGCAATTTCGCCGATGCCGACGGATGCTTTTCAAGAAGCTTTTCGATCGCTCAATGCGAATATTCGCTTACTCAACCTTGAGACTCCAATCAATTCTTGTGTAATTACTTCTTGTCAAGTAGCTGATGGCAAGTCTACTGTAGCAGTCAATCTGGCGCGGGCTGCTGCCGCAATGGGCCAGCAAGTGCTGTTAGTTGATGCCGATTTACGGCGGCCGCAGGTACACGAAATGCTGGGTTTACCGAATTGGCAAGGCTTGCACAATGTGATTGCTGATGATGTGGATGTGCAACAGGTGATTGTGCGATCGCCCCGTGATGAAAATTTGTTTGTGTTAACTTCCGGCCCTGTTCCTCACGATCCCACAAAGGTGCTTTCTTCCCGAAAAATGACTCATTTAATGGCAGCTTTGTCAAGTCATTTTGACTTAGTTATTTACGATACTCCACCGCTTTTGGGTTTGGCAGATGCGAATTTGTTGGCGGCTCACACTAACGGATTGATGCTGGTAGTGGGGCTGCATCAAACTGAGCGGGAAGCCCTGTTGTTGGCTTTTGAAGATTTGAAAATGGCGGGAATTCCGCTGTTGGGAATGGTAGCAAATAACGATAAAGGTAGCAGGTATTACTATCAGTCTTACGTGCAGGATTACGTCCAGGAACAGTCTGTTTGAGGGAGAGGAATTGAGAAATGTGTAGTGGAACAGGCCGTCGGACCTGTTCTTGAGAATGCAAGGCGGAGGGACACCCGACCCGATATTTCATCCATCTTGCACCATTAATTGTGAATAAAGCTGTCAGGGGCGGGCGGGACGCCCTACAAAAACATTTAACTTTTATGGAACAGGCCGGAAAGCCTGTTCTTGAGATTTGTGCGTGATTTCAGAAAGACAAATTTTCTTAAGATTTGCGATCGAGACTCTGAACTATAATTAAAAGTAGGAGAAATTTAAACAAATCGCGGCACTTGCAAATTGGCAAGACCTGAAAGAAAACGTGGCTGGTAAATTCCTATTTTCTAATACCTTAATACAACTCCCTGCCTAGGCTGAAAACTAGCAGGGAGTTTTGTGTTTTTCACACAGGAGATAAAACCATGGCTATTGCTACTATCAACCCGGCAACGGGAGAAACGCTGAAAACTTTCGAGCAGATCGCGGATGAAGTAATAGAAGCTAAGCTGGAATTAGCACAGCAAGCTTTTAAAAAATACCGCCAACTGCCGTTTGAGCAGAGAGCCCTGTGGATGCAGAAAGCGGCAGACATCTTGGAGCGCGATCGCGAAATTTACGCTGAAATGATGACCCTGGAAATGGGCAAAACGCTCAAATCTGCGATCGGCGAAGTGGAAAAATGCGCCTTAGTTTGTCGCTATTACGCCAAAAATGCCGCTCAATTTATGGCAGACGTATCGGCAACCACTGACGCTAGCAGCAGCTTTGTCCGCTACCAACCGCTGGGCCCTATTTTAGCCGTTATGCCGTGGAATTTCCCATTTTGGCAAGTTTTTCGGTTTGCGGCGCCAGCACTGATGGCGGGCAATGTCGGCTTGCTCAAACACGCTTCCAACGTGCCTCAGTGCGCTTTGAAAATCGAAGAAATTTTTACGCTTGCTGGCTTTCCCGAAGGCGTTTTTCAAACTTTGTTAGTGGGCGCCGACAAAGTAGCTGATATCGTTGCGGACGATCGTATAAAAGCAGCAACTCTCACCGGTAGCGAACCAGCGGGTGAAAGTTTGGCAGCAAATGCAGGCAAAAATTTGAAAAAAGTAGTGCTGGAATTGGGAGGAAGCGACCCCTTTATTGTGATGTCCAGCGCCGATTTAGCAGCAGCTTTATCAACTGCTGTGACATCCCGGATGCTCAATAACGGTCAATCTTGCATCGCTGCCAAACGCTTTATTTTAGCAGAAGAGATTGCCGACGAATTCATCACAGGATTTGTCGAAAAATTCGAGCAATTAAAAGTAGGCGATCCGATGTTGCCCGAAACCGATATCGGCCCTTTAGCTACTCCCGCAATCCTCAAAGACTTGGACAATCAAGTGCAAAATTGCGTCCAATCGGGAGCAAAACTTCTGACAGGTGGGCGCCCATTGTCAGAGAAGGCCGGCAATTTCTACTTGCCAACTATTCTGGCAGATATTCCGCCGAATGCCTCTGCCCGTCAAGAAGAATTTTTTGGGCCCGTAGCTTTAGTATTCCGAGTTGCAGGCATTGATGAGGCGATCGCGCTCGCAAACAGCACATCTTTTGGCTTGGGTGCGTCAGCTTGGACTACAGTAAACTCAGAGAGCGATCGCTTTATTTCCGAACTAGAGGCCGGCGCGGTATTCATCAACGGTTTAGTAAAATCAGACCCGAGATTGCCCTTCGGCGGCATCAAACGCTCCGGTTACGGACGCGAATTGAGCATCCAAGGAATGCACGAATTTGTTAACATAAAAACAGTGTGGGTGAAATAAGCTCCCACTCTATCAACCGATCGCACAAATCTACAGAAGTCTGCGTTTATCTGCGTTTACCTGCGGTTAAAAATTCCCATTTAGTATTTTTGCGATCGGTTTAAAAAGACCAAAAACCACATTAACCGAGGAGAGAAACGGAAATGAACACAGCTCAACTATTGGTAAAATGTTTAGAAAATGAAGGCGTCGAATATGTCTTCGGACTTCCTGGAGAAGAAAATTTAGAAATTTTAGAAGCCCTGAGAAACTCTTCAATTAAATTTATTACTACTCGCCACGAACAAGGCGCGGCTTTCATGGCCGACGTTTACGGTCGTCTCACCGGCAAAGCCGGCGTTTGCTTGTCCACCTTGGGCCCAGGCGCAACTAACTTAATGACAGGAGTTGCTGACGCCAACTTAGACGGCGCTCCTTTAATAGCAATTACCGGACAAGTCGGCACAGACAGGATGCACATAGAATCGCACCAATATTTAGATTTGGTTGCCATGTTTGAGCCAGTTACTAAGTGGAATGCTCAAATTGTTCGCCCCAGCACGACGGCAGAAATAGTCCGCAAAGCCTTTAAAGTAGCTCAAAGTGAAAAGCCGGGAGCAGTTCACATTGACTTACCTGAAAACATCGCAGCAATGCCTGCTGAAGGAAATCCGCTCACCAAAGACAACCGCGAAAAAACTTTTGGCGCTTACCAAAGCTTGAATAAAGCCGCTGTGGCAATTTCCAAGGCAAAAAGTCCTCTGCTTTTAGTAGGAAACGGCGCGATCCGCGCTAACGCCAGCGATGCTTTGACACAATTTGCTACTCGATTGAATATTCCTGTAGCTAATACTTTCATGGGCAAAGGTGTAATTCCTTACACTCATCCTTTGGCGCTTTGGACGACGGGATTGCAGAAACGGGATTATATTAGTTGTGCTTTTGAAGAAACGGATTTAGTGATTGCTGTTGGCTACGATTTGATTGAATATTCCCCGAAAAAGTGGAATCCAGAAGGAACCATTCCGATTATTCACATTGGATCTTTGCCAGCAGAAATTGACAGCAGTTATATTCCTCTTATAGAAGTTGTGGGAGATATTTCTGATTCCCTCAATGAAATTTTGCAGCGTGCCGATCGCATGGAGAAAGTAGACCCTTTTGCTAAGCAATTGCGGGCGGATATTCGCGCTGGGTACGAACAATATGCAGCCGACGACGGTTTCCCGATCAAGCCACAAAAACTCATTTACGATTTGCGGCAAGTCCTGGGCCCGGAAGATATTCTTATATCTGATGTGGGAGCTCACAAAATGTGGATCGCGCGGCACTATCATTGCGATCGCCCGAATACCTGTTTGATTTCTAACGGATTTGCGGCGATGGGAATTGCGATTCCGGGTGCGGTGGCTGCAAAACTCGTTTATCCCGATCGCAAAGTAATAGCAGCCACCGGCGACGGCGGTTTTATGATGAATTGTCAAGAGTTAGAAACTGCTTTGCGAGTCGGTACTAATTTTGTGACGCTGATCTTTAATGATGGTGGTTACGGGTTAATTGAATGGAAGCAGCAAGATTATTTTGGTCATTCCGATTTCGTCAAATTTGGCAATCCCGATTTTGTCAAATTTGCGGAAAGTATGGGTTTAAAAGGCTATCGTGTGGAATCTGCAACCGATTTTATTCCCATCCTCAAAGAAGCCCTGGCTCAAGATGTCCCTTGCGTGATTGATTGTCCGGTAGATTATCGGGAAAATGCGCGTTTCAGTCAATTATCTGGGGATATGAGTTGCAATTTGTAAGAGTAGCTAGAGCCCCGACTTCTTTAAGAAGTCGGGGCTCTAATAATGGACATTCTTCGAGATAGAGTTTTGTAGCTTGTTTAAGATTGGCGATCGCTTCTTCTATTGTTTCGCCTTGGTCAACTGTGGGGACTTCTGGACTTTCGGCAATGTACTTCTGCCAATTATTTGACCCAAGTATGAGAAGCATAAATCACTTCCTCTTCCTTCTGGCGAGCGGTTGCAATTTTCTTCTCAAATTCTCCGTAGAGTTTTGTTTCCACTTGTCGGAGTTGTGATATCAAATCCGGTAGCATCGGAATTAATATTACCCACTGTCAGGACACGGCACCGTGTCTAATCCAGTCAACAGTTAACACTCAACAATTCAGTTTTTCGACCCGCCCGTCAACAGTCAACAGTCAACAATCATTTCGGTGCCACCGGAATTGATATCAAATCTAATCACTTCAAACCCAATAATAAGGCGATTCCGCCGATCGCACCAACTACCCCCAAAACAGCCCTAATGCTCACTTTTTCGCCCGCCAGCACCGCTAAAGGCAGTATAAATAGGGGACTGGTAGAACTGAGTGTTTGAGCGATTGCTGCGGGTGCATATTTCAGTGAAGTCTGTTGCAGGAAAATTCCGAGATAGGTTCCTAAAAAAGCTGCCACAATTATGGCATCTAATGTTTTTGAGGATTTTAATTGTTTGAAACTGTCAAGGTTTGTTGGCTTTAAAAAGCACAGCATGACTGCCATACCACCGCTCAAACGCAAGGCCGCCGTCCACAGGGGATCGATATCTATTTGAGTGAAGGCGGCGCGGGATAAAATTGCACCAGCGGCGTGGCTTGTTTGTCCTAATAAACTAATACCTAATCCCTGCCAAATATGTTTTGATGATAAGGTTGTTTCGGCTGTTCGTTCGGCAATTACCCACGCTACGCCGCAGATTGTTAAAAGAATGCCAGTACAAGCAATGGGTGATAACTTTTCTTGCAAAAAGATTAAGCCGAATAAAGCTGTTAAAGGGGGAGATAGGGTTTCTAAAAGCAGCGTTCGCCTCGCGCCTAAATATTTTAATACGATAAAGAAAGCGGTGTCTCCGATGCCAATTCCTAGGCCGCCGCTAATCAGCAGCATTGCTAAAATATTAGGGTTGATTGCGGGTAAAGATTTTCCTAAAATTAGTACAGTGGCAAGGAGCATGAAAAGGGCGATCGCGCCTTTGAGCAAGTTGAGCACCACTGCGGGGATTTGCTGTCCCACTCGCTGCCAGATTGTGGAAGATAGAGCCCAGACAAATGCAGCCCCTAAAGCGGCTAATTCACCCATAAAATTTGTTGACTGTTGACTGTTGACTGTTGTCATTAGTTACCAATTGGCAATTGGCAATTGGCAATTTCCGATGCCCAATTCCCCGTGCCATATAAATTAGGGTTCCAGACTAATCATCTGGAACCCTAGATTTATTAAGCTTTTCTAGCAGTGGGCGGGGAGAGAATCGAACTCTCATACCTTTCGGTGTCAGATTTTGAGTCTGATGCGTCTACCAATTTCGCCACCCGCCCTTTTTCGTTTCACCATCATAACACACCGATCGATTTCCTGCAAGCAAAGATTCATAATCTTTTGAACTTGCCCAGCGATCGATCTCTCTGGCGCGCAATACTGGTACAGGATGGGACAACTGAGCCGTCTGAGCTTGTTTGAGCATATCTCCCAGTTGAGTGGTGCTGAGGTCGTCGTAGGCCCGGGCCTGCGCCAAAAACGCATCGACATTCAGTTTGGGAGCTAAAGTCGGCGAACCTCCGGCCAGTTTCATCAACAGTGATGCTACCACTCTTGGGTCTTGAGTCGCGAGCAAAGCGGCGCGATCGCACGTAAATTCCGCACACCGCAACCATTCCAACATTTGCGCCTGCAAACCCTGAGCCAGCACGGTTCCCACAGGGGAAATTTGACCTGCGGCCAACACAATTAAATTAGCCAGAGTCAGGTAAACTCCGTGCTCGCACTTCAAATGACCCAACTCGTGAGCGATTACTGCCTTAACTTCCTCGTCTGTGAGCAAATCAATCAGAGAAGTGTGCATCACCACAAAAGGCTGTTTTCCCCGCATCGCAAAGGTGTAAGCATTCGGCATTGGATGCTGGCGGACATAAAGCTGCGGCGGTTCCAAATCCAGAGTTTTGCAGGCATCCAACAGCAATTGATGGAGGTGGGGCAATTGATTTTCCCCGACTTGGACGCTGGAAGCCAGATTTTCCAGCATAAAAAACTGTTCGCCCAGTTGTCCCAGCAACTGCCGCACCATCAAATCCAGGCCGGGCAGTTGTTTGAGCGTGTTGGTGGCTTCCAAGTCTAGCGGGTGGCGAAACTGGTCTGCTTTCAAACCGATGAGCGGTATGTTCGACATTTTAATCCTGAGTCATTAGTCAATAGTCACTGGTCGTTAGTCATTGGTCATTGGGAAATGGGAATTATGAATTGGCAATTGGCAAGTGAAAAAGGTTGAATTATTTTTCTTTCTTCTTCCTTCTTCCTGCTTCCTGCTTCCTGCTTCCTTTTTCCTAATGACTAATGACTGCTGACTAATGACTAATTAACAGTTTAAACTCGATCGCACGGGATTGACAGGAGCCTCAGCAGTCGCTGGGTCTGTACCCTCTTTGACGCGCCGCAACTTAGCTCCCAATTTTTGCAGTTTCACCTCTAACTGCTCGTAGCCGCGGTCTAAGTGCTGCAAGCTGCTGATGGTGGTGACACCATCGGCTGCAAGTCCCGCTAACACTAACGCCGCCGAAGCCCGCAAATCTGTTGCCACGACAGGCGCACCCGACAGCCGCGACACTCCGCGCACAATCGCTACATTGCCTTTAAGGCGAATGTCGGCGCCCATGCGGTTGAGTTCTGCTACGTGGCGCAAGCGATTCTCAAACACGGTTTCTTTGATCAAGCTGTCGCCTTCGCTCAGCGTCAGCAAGGCCATAAACTGAGCTTGCATATCTGTGGGGAAACCGGGATAAGGCAGAGTTTCGATGTCTGTGGCCGAGTGAGTTTGGCCGGGAACTATCCGCAAAATGTCGGGGGATTCTGCAATAATTTTTGCCCCAATTGTCTTCAATTTGGCGATGACTGCGGTCAGGTGGTCGGGAATGACCGGCGACAAACTGATTTCCGAGTGAGTGATGGCTCCTGCTACTAAAAATGTTCCGGCTTCAATGCGATCGGGAATAATTGAATAGTCTACCGCGTGCAGCTTGGGAACTCCCGAAATGACGATCGTATTCGTGCCGGCGCCTTGAATTTTTGCTCCCATAGCGCGGCAGAAATTCGCCAAATCTGCGACTTCCGGCTCTTGAGCCGCATTTTCAATTATGGTTTCTCCTTCAGCCAGAGTCGCCGCCATCATCAAAGTTTCAGTTGCGCCGACGCTGGGGTAGTCCAAATAAATTTTGGCTCCTTTCAGGCGGCGGTTCGGCCCTTTGACGTAAGCGTGAACCGTGCCGTGGTCGATGTGGACTTCGGCACCGAGGGCTTGCAGACCGCGAACGTGGAGTTCCACGGGTCGGGCGCCGATGGCGCACCCACCGGGCAAGGGCACTTTGGCAAATCCCAAACGCGCTAGCAGCGGGCCGATGATGAAGAAGCTCGCCCGCAGTTGGCTGACTAATTCGTAGGGGGCTTGAGCGTCTATGAGGTTGCTGGCGTTGATGTCTAAAACGTCGCCGTTCTGCTGTAATTTGACTCCTACAGCCGAGAGAATTTGTCCCATGCGGGCGACATCGACTAGACCGGGAACGTTGCGGAGACGGCAATCCTCTGGGCAGAGCAAGGCTCCTGCCATGACGACTAAGGCCGAGTTTTTGGCGCCGCTGATTTTAACGTGTCCTTTAAGGGGTTCGCGACCCCAAATTTGTAATACTTGTTGTTCGTCGCTTTCAGGTGAAGCTGGCAGGTTAGATGAGTTCTGAGCTGGTGTAATGGGTTTGCCCTCCATAATGCGCTTCGTTACTTTATACATTATTAATTTTGGTTCGATTTTACCGGAAAGTTTTTATATGTCTAGGGGTAACATTAGGAATTCCGGGAATTATCTTTGCTGGAATCCACTCTGGACAAGGTTTTCAAGTTTAATCACACAAATAATGCCGATCTAGTTTCATGGAGTTATCTGTATCAAAATTTACGTTAATTTGTAGCGCTCGCTCGGATCGGAGATATTGTACTTTTGTCAACGAGCTTTTGAAGTAAAATGCGACTCGGTTGTTGACAAAGGTGTAAGATATCGGTTCGATCGACTATGCCAGAAAGTTTACACATTGTCGATCGCCCCATTGCCTGTGCTACCCTGTGACAACAACCTAGAGCCAAAGCTACTCCTAGCATATGGTTCACATTAAACGGATCGAACTGACTAACTTTAAATCTTTTGGCGGCACGACGGCCATTCCCGTGCTGCCCGGTTTTACTGTGGTTTCCGGACCCAACGGTTCTGGGAAGTCCAACATCCTGGACGCTTTGCTGTTTTGTCTCGGACTTTCGAGTTCTAAGGGAATGCGGGCTGAACGTTTGCCGGATTTGGTGAACAGCGCCCAAAACAAACGCGGTACGATCGAAGCTAGCGTGACTGCGACTTTTGCGCTGGAAGATGTGGGGGAGGAATGGTTCGCCCGGGATGAAGATGAGGATGAAAATACAGCAGATGAGTTATCTGTTGCAGCAGAGGAAGTTGAAGGGATAGAAATTGCCGAAACTCAAGACAACAACGGCCAATCATCTCCTGTCAATCACAAATCGCCTTTATCTGTTGAAGAAGTCGAAGGGATAGAAATTGCCGAAACTCAAGACAACAACGAACAATCACCTGCTGTCAATCGAAAATCTAAAATCCAAAATCCAAAATCGGATGAGTTATCTGTTGAAGATGTAGAAGAGATTGAAATCGCAGCGACTCAAGACAACAACGGGCAACTACTCGCTACCAATCGAAAATCCAAAATCGAAAATCCAAAATCGGATGAGTGGAGTGTGACGCGGAAACTTCGGGTAACTCGCCAAGGTACTTACACTTCAACTTATTACATTAACGGCCAACCTTGCACCCTGACTCAACTTCACGAACAACTCAACCGCTTGCGAATTTATCCCGAAGGCTATAACGTCGTGCTGCAAGGAGACGTTACGAGCATTATTTCGATGAATTCTAAGGAACGCCGAGAAATCATTGACGAATTGGCTGGTGTGGCTCAGTTCGATCGCAAAATCTCTTTAGCTAGGCAGAAGTTGGATGAAGTTAAGGAGGTGGAAGAACGCAGCCGCATTGTAGAAAAAGAGCTGATTTCTCAGCGCGATAGGCTGGCTTCCGATCGCACAAAAGCGGAAAAATATCAAAAATTGCGGGCGGAATTTCAAGAAAAGTCGCAGTGGGAAATAGTGCTGAAATTCCGTCAATTGCAGCAGCAAGAATGGAAGCTGCGAGAACAAATCGAAACGGGCGATCGCACTTCGGCATCTCTCACCGAACAACTGCAAGCAATTAGCACCCAAATTCAAGCAGCAACCGCCGAACTTGACGCGCTGAATGCCCGCGTTAAAGCTTTGGGAGAGTCGGAATTGTTGGCTTTACAAGCGACGATTGCCACTCAGGAAGCGGAACGGCGGCAACTGCAAAACCGCAAACAGGATTTGGAAAAAACTGCTGGCCAAATGGCTGCTAATATAGCACAAACCGAGGAAGAAGTTCGGCAATTCCGGCAAAGTTTGGAGCAAATTGAGATTGAAATATCTTATGTTAAGTCTCAAATAGGAACTTTGCAGGCACAGCGGGATGCAGCCCAGCAAAGTTTAGATGAAAGTCGGGAAGTTGCAAATGCGATCGCCTCCACGGCCGAAGTTTGGGTACAGCAGCAAACGGAACTGCACCGCCAAATCGAAACAATTCAACAAACTTTGGAACCGCAGCGTACAGAACAAGCTACCATTGGCGAAAGAGCCGATCGCCTGCAAAGTCAAATTCAAGAACAAAACCAATCTCTGCAAGTATTAGAACAGGAAATTGCAGCGAAAAAAGAGCAGCAATCTCGCCTTGTGGAAACCAAAGGCGTGGCATCTTTGCAAGTAGAATCGCTGAATCAAATTTTAGTCGAAGCCGAACAAGAATTGCAACTGCAACAGGAAACTCAAACTCGTTTGTTGGAAGAACAGCGGGAAAGACAGCGCAAATTAGACAAACTAGAAGTGCAGTTTCAAGCACTGCAAGAAGCGACGGGAACGTTTACGGCAAAAATTGTCGCGCAAAGCGGAATTGGCGGAGTTTGCGGCTTGGTGGCTCAACTGGGCAGGGTGGAACCGCGCTATCAATTGGCGCTGGAAATTGCCGCAGGCGGGCGCATGGGAAATATGGTGGTGGAAGATGACAGCGTGGCTGCTGCTGCGATCGAATTGTTGAAACAAAAACGGGCGGGAAGGATGACGTTTTTGCCTTTGAATAAGATTAGGGGCGGCAGGTATTCGGTGAATGAAAATTTGCGGCGCGCGGCAGGGTTTGTGGATGCGGCTGTTAATTTGATTGACTGCGATTCGCGGTATCAGGAAATTTTTGCTTACGTTTTTGGCAGTACGGTTGTGTTTAGCAACCTCAGCGATGCCCGCCGCTATTTGGGACAGTACCGGATTGTCACTTTGGACGGGGAAATTTTGGAAACTAGCGGGGCGATGACTGGGGGAAGTTCTACTAACATATCTACCTTGCATTTTGGCACAGTTGAGGCGAGTGAGGCTGCTAGTGAAGCGCGGACGATCGCATCTCTGCAAGAAAGGTTGGAGGAAATTGAGCGGATTTTGGAACGGTGCAAAATTGCGATCGATCGCGCTGCTGTTGCAGTCAAAACTCGCAGCCAAGAATTGATGGAAGCGAAACAAAATTTGCGCGAACATCAGTTGCGCTTGGAACAGTTGGATTCAGAAATTAAGAATTTGCAAGCGCAACAGGAACAAGTGCGATCGCAAATTGCGAAAAATACACAGGAATTAACTAATTCGCGATCGAGATTGCAGTTGCTGGAACGAGAATTGCCCGCACAGGAAACTCAATTGCAGCAATACCGCCAAACTTTGGCGCAGTTGGAAGAGTCCAACAGTCACAGCGAATGGCAGCAAATGCAATCGGGTTTGCGCGCTCTGGAAGCGCAACTGCAAGAGCGAGAATTGGCTCTGAGGAACGTCCAGCAGCGCCTTGTAGACTTGGAAAATCAATTCGGGCGTTTGGAAGACAAAATTAAGGAAGGCAGCGAGAAATTGCAGGAATGGCAAGTGCAGCAAAATGCGGGTGCGGATGCACTAGATCGCATTGTTTCGCAGCAGTTAGAACTCGATCGGCAAATTGCGGAAGCTAAGGCGGCTTTGGGGGAAATTGAGGAAAAATTGGGCGTGCAGAAGGGAGAGCGCGATCGGGCGGAATCTCAACTGCGAGAACAGCATTTAGCCAAACAGCAGTTACAATGGCAGTTGCAAAAACTCCACGAAACTCAGCAAGAACGCCGGGAACAATTGAGCGCAATCCGCACTCTATTGGAAGCGCAGCGGGCGGAAATGCCAGACCCCGTGCCGTCGATTCCTGAAAATGTCGAGAAAGCCAATTTGACGGAATTGCAGCAGGAAGTAAAGGCGATCGCCAAACGCATTCAAGCTTTAGAACCAGTCAATATGCTAGCCTTGGAAGAGTACAACCGCACTCAAGAACGCCTTCAAGAATTGAGTCAAAAATTGACGACATTGGAAGGAGAACGCACTGAACTGCTGTTGAGAATCGAAAATTTTACCACACTCAGGCGGCGCGCTTTTAAAGAAGCTTTCGACGCGGTTAACGAGAACTTCCAGACTATCTTTGCGGAACTTTCCGAAGGCGATGGCTATCTCCAGCTAGATGACCAGGAAGACCCCTTCAGCAGCGGCTTGAATTTGGTGGCTCACCCGAAGGGCAAACCCGTACAGCGGCTGGCTTCCATGTCTGGAGGCGAAAAGTCCTTGACGGCGCTGAGTTTTATTTTTGCGCTGCAACGCTACCGCCCGTCTACGTTTTACGCTTTTGATGAAGTGGATATGTTTCTGGATGGGGCAAATGTGGAGCGATTGGCTAGAATGATAAAACGACAGTCGGAACAAGCCCAGTTTATTGTTGTGAGTTTGCGGCGACCTATGATTCAATCGGCTGAGCGTACAATTGGTGTTACTCAAGCACGGGGAGCTTATACTCAAGTCATAGGACTGAAGTTGTAGTCCCGGAGTTTATGTTAACGCTCGTGTTGAGTGATATATGTACTTAATAAATCAGGATTAAAGTTAGAATGACATCCGAACAAATCTGCCAACGCTCCGACATTCTAGGCACTCAGGTCATCACCCGCGACAGAGGTAAACGCTTGGGGGTGGTTAGTCAATTGTGGGTGGACATCGATCGGCGGGAAGTTGTGGCGATCGGTCTGCGTGATAATATATTTGCGGTCGCTGGAATGCCGAAGTTTATGTTCCTCAGCAATGTCAGCGAAATCGGCGACGTGCTGTTGGTGGAAGATGAGAGCGCGATCGAAGATGATGTTGATGTTGAAGTCTACAGCATTTTGATTAACAGCGAAGTTATTACCGAAACCGGCGAACTTTTAGGTAGGGTGCGAGGCTTTAGGTTCGACCCCGAAGACGGTAAGTTAGTTTCTATAATTATCGCTTCCCTGGGCATCCCCCAAATCCCCGACCAAGTTCTCAGCACTTACGAGTTGGGGATTGAGGAAATTGTTAGCAGTGGCCCGAATCGCTTGATTGTGTTTGAAGGTTCCGAGGAAAGGCTCAGGCAGCTTAGTGTGGGTTTGCTGGAGCGCGTTGGTTTGGGCCAAGCACCTTGGGAACGAGAAGAGGACGAGGCAGGTTATTATCCGAAACCCGTGGCTACGGGAAATCAATTGGGCCCGGGCGTGCGGATACCTGCACCGGAAATGCGGAGCCGCGTAGCTGCGCCTGCGGTGGAGGAAGTTCCTTGGGATGAGGATTTAGAGTGGAATCGGCCTGCGGTTCGCCAGCCGCCCATGCGCGCGGTGCAGGCACAGCAGCCTGAGCCAATAATCGACGATTACGAGGATTACGAAGAGGATAATTGGGGCGGTGAGGAGGACGATTACGAGGATGAGTACGAGGAGAAGCCGCAGTACACTCGCGCTGAGATTTCTCGCCCGAAGCAGCCGGTGGTGGAGTACGAGGATGATGTTGAGGCTGATGCTTGGGCTGACGATGAGGCACCGAAGCCTTACCAGGCTCCTCGCGTGAATATCCCTGAGAAAACTAAGACTCCTGAGTACGAGGAGGAGCCTGGTTATTAGGAATTAATCCCTCGGTTGGACGGGTTTACGAGATTGTTTGTTTTAGACATAAATAGTTGTGAAATCCGCCCCTACAATGCCCTGTAGATACTGTCTTGACCTGTCAAGGGGTAGCAGTCAAATAATTGGGGTCGAAAGGCTTTTGGGATTTTAAAATCCC